>NZ_JBQHUP010000049.1:0-19031 GCF_052065175.1 Dysosmobacter sp. HCP28S3_G4
TCTTTGGAAACACCCTCCCTGGGGGACGGGAGCAGGGAACCCCCCAGCCACGGCCAAAAGGCCGTGCCCGCCCCCCTTTTGCGAAAGGGGGGCATCCCCCGCAACCACCTGGCTTTCAGTGGGAAGGTGCCCAGCTATCCCCAACAGCCAAGGTGCGGCAGCAAAAAGAGAAGCAGAGAGCATCCGGAAATGCCCCCAGCTTTTTCATGCTCATATGCGGTTGAGTGGTCCAAACCACCGGCCACCACCGGGCCAAACCCACGTAAAAGGCGCTGCGAGCGTTCCGGACGAAGTCCGGAATGCCGCCGCCCGAGCCTTTTTCTCTTACACCATCAAAAGGCGCTTTCTCTTTTTCCTCGGAAAGGGGCACCCCACAAAAGCCCAGCGAAGCGGGTTTTGTGGGGAAGAGGAGGGGCAACGGAGCGGTATGAGGGATGCCCTCTCCCGCAGGGCGTCCCGAATATAGCGCAGTTTGCCCCGACGACGAAAGGGGGTTTTGAAGCTGCCGGGCTTCCCCGGCACCCCCCCACGCCCCGGGGACGGGGCGCACCACCAATCCCCCGCGAAGGGGGAAAAACTCCCCGCCCCGCGCTGCGGAAAAGCGCAAAAAGAAAGGAGCCGCTCATGGATTGGTATCCCCTCTGGAACTCCCTGCGGATCGCCGCCATCTCCACTGCGGCGGTGTTCTTCCTGGGTCTGTTCGCCGCCTATTACATCGCAAAGCTGCCCCGGGCCGTGAAGGGCGTGCTGGACGTGGTGCTGACGCTGCCGCTGGTGCTGCCGCCCACGGTGGTGGGCTGGCTGCTGCTGTGCCTGCTGAGCCCCCGCCGTCCCCTGGGGGAGTGGGCCCAGGCGGTGCTCGGCCTGCGGCTGGTGATGACCTGGTGGTCCGCCGTCTTCGCCACCATCGTGGTGTCCTTCCCGCTGATGTACCGCACCGCCCGGGGCGCCTTCGAGAGCTTCGACGCCACCCTGGCCGACGCCGGACGGACGCTGGGCCTGTCCAACACCTGGATCTTCTGGCGGGTGCGGATGCCGTACTGCCGCCAGGGTATTCTGGCGGGCATGGTGCTGGCCTTCGCCCGGGCGCTGGGAGAGTACGGCGCCACGTCCATGGTGGCGGGCTACACCCCCGGAAAGACCGCCACCATCTCCACCACCGTCTACCAGCTCTGGCGCACCAACGACGACGCCGGGGCCCTGAAATGGGTGCTGGTGAACATCGCCATTTCCGCCGTGTTCCTGCTGGCGGTGAACCTGCTGGAGTCCCGGGAGCGGCAGAACCGGAAGGGGGGACGGTCATGCGCCTGACAGTGGACATCCGCAAGCGCCTGGGGAACTTTCAGCTTCAGGCCGCCTTCACCGCGGAGGCGGGCGCGCCCCTGGCTCTGCTGGGGGCCTCCGGCTGCGGCAAGAGCGTGACGCTGCGGTGCGTGGCGGGGATCATGCGGCCCGACGAGGGCCATATCGAGCTGGACGGCACGGTGCTGTACGACAGCGCCGGGCACATCGACCTGCCGCCCCAGCGGCGGAGCGTGGGGTATCTGTTCCAGCAGTACGCCCTGTTCCCCAACATGACCGTCCGGCAGAACATCGCCGCCGCCATCCGGGACCGCTCCCGCCGGGAGACGGAGACGGCGGAGCTGCTGCGGCGGTTCCGTCTGGAGGGCGTGGCGGCCCAGCGGCCCCGGCAGCTGTCCGGCGGACAGCAGCAGCGGACGGCCCTGGCCCGCATCCTGGCCGCACGGCCGAAGGCCATCCTGCTGGACGAGCCCTTTTCCGCCCTGGACAGCTATCTCAAATACCAGCTGGAGCTGGAGCTGTCCGACACGCTGGCCCGGTTCTCCGGCCCGGTGCTGTGGGTGACTCACGACCGGGGGGAGGCGTGGCGGAACTGCCGCCGGGTCTGCGTCATGGACCACGGCGCGGCGGAGCCGGTGGTGGACATGGAGACGCTGTTCCACCGCCCCGGCACGGTGTCTGCCGCCCGGCTGTCCGGCTGCAAGAACTACGCGGCGGCGGTGCCGGAGGGGGAGTCCGTCCGCATCCCCGGCTGGGGCGTGACCCTGAACTGCGGCGGGCCGGTGCCGCCGGAGGTCCGGGTGGTGGGCATCCGGTCCCACCACGTCCGTCCGGCGGCGGAGGGGGAGAACGCCGTGCCCTGCGCCGTGGAGCGGGTGGTGGACGACGTGTTTGGCACCATCGTGCTGCTGCGGCCGGAGAATGCCGCCCCGGAGGCGCCGCTGCTGCGGATGGAGCTGGACAAGGCGGATTGGGCCGCCCTGCCGGACAGGGAGCGGCTCACCGTCTCCATCGCCCCGGCGGATATTCTGCTGCTGAGAGAATGACACAAGGAGGAACTGCCATGTACAACGCCGCCGTATTGACCGTCAGCGACCGCTGCGCCCGGGGAGAGCGCCCGGATGAGGGCGGCCCCCTGACGGCGGAACTGCTGCGGGACGCGGGCTTCCGGGTCGCACAGACCGCCGTGGTCCCCGACGAGCAGACCGAGATTGAAAACGCCCTGATCCGATGGGCGGACAGCGGGGAGGTGCAGCTCATCGTCACCACCGGCGGCACCGGCTTCGCCCCCCGGGACGTGACGCCGGAGGCAACGCTGGCGGTGTGCCGCCGGCTGGCCCCGGGCATCCCGGAGGCCATGCGGTACGCCTCCATGCAGGTGACGGACCGGGCCATGCTGTCCCGCGCCCAGGCGGGCATCCGGGGCGGGTGCCTCATCGTGAATCTGCCCGGGTCCCCCAAGGCCATCCGGGAGAATCTGGCGGCCATCCTGCCCGCCTTGCCCCACGGCCTGCGGATGCTTTCCGGCGCTCCGGCGGACTGCGCCGCCCTGCCGGAGGAGAAGCGGCCCGGCTGAACACCGACAGACGAACCCCCGCCGGAGAGCATTCCGGCGGGGGTTCCCGTTTTTACGGCCGCTCCTGTCCCGACGGCCCCTGCTGGAGCAGCCGGAGGTAGTGGTTGGCCTCCCGCAGCACATGGTCCGCCAGCAGGGGCAGGATGACGGAGCGGATATGGCACTCCCCGATGCCCCGGACCCCGGCGGTCTTGAAGTCCCGGAACTTCCGGGTCTCCGCCAGGGCACCGGGGAAGGTCCGGTCCTGGGCGGAGCGGCTGGCCTCCAGCAGACGGGCGTAGTCCCGGGCGAAGCCGTCGGCGGCGGCGATCAGGTCCTCCTCCGTGGGGTCCAGCAGTCCCCGGATGAACTGGGCGTGCTCCATCATGATCCGGTTCCAGAACTGCTCCACGGTGCGCATGTCCTCCCGGTCCAGACGGCCCCCGGACTCCAGCTGGGCCACGTAGTCCCGGTACAGCCGGGCCTCCCGGATAATGTGCTCCAGCAGAAGGGGATAGTTCATGGTGAACATCCGGCAGCTGAGAACGTGGGACAAAATCTGCTGCTTCAGGGAGATGAAGCCGTCCAGCAGGCGCAGGGCCCGCTGGTTCAGACGCCGGACCTCCTGAAACAGGGACTGGTCCCGCTCCGCCGCCGTGCCGCCCCGGAGCATGGTCTCCCGGAGGGTGAGCCGGGTGTCGATGGGGATGCCGGTGAATTGCTGGGTCTGGCGCTCCGCCTGGATGGTGTAGGGGGTCAGGAACTCCCCGGAGTCAATGGCCTCCCCGCTGACGGCGCCGTCCGCCAGGGCCACGGCCCGCTCCAGCAGCTCCCCGAACCAGTCCTTGAACCGCTCCGCCTCCCGGGTGAAGTTCTCGTTGGCGGGGGTGAAGCCCGCCATGAGGAACAGGGCGTGCTCCTTCATGATCCGGGCGAAAAACAGATGCAGCTCCAGCGAGGACGCCGCGTACTGCCGCGTGAATTGCATGGTGATACCTCCTGTCGGTTTCGATGTTCCATTCTATGGCGAACCGGGGCGTCCTGTGCCGCCGTCTGCCGGAGCGGACGCGCAGCAGAAGCGGAAACAACGAAAAAGGCTCCGTCCTTTCAGACGGAGCCGCAGCCTGTCGAAAATCCCCTGTTTGAAGGAAAGAAGTTCTTTTTTGCGGGGGGAGTACGAGGGGGCGGGAGCCCCTTCGTATGGAATCGAATGTCTGCAAAAAGCCTGCGTTAGCAGGCGTTTGCGCCGCGCAGCGGCAGATTTTCGGTCCGCTGCGCGGTCCGAAAATCGAGACATTAGGCAGGCTGTCGGAAAAGTCTATGGACTTTTTCGACAGCCTGACGGCTCCGTCCTTTCAGACGGAGCCGTTTTATCGGTGGGACAGGCGTGTTCAGTTCTGCCGGGCCTCCCGCTTTTTCCAGCTGACAAATCCATACAGGTCGTTGAACAGGAAGATGGAGTAATTCACCACCACCGGAATATAGACGGGGTCCTCCATGGAGGCCAGGATCCACAGCACGATCAGCACAATGTCGTTGGCGGAATATCCCAGCGCGAAATACGACGAGCGGAGCATGGCCAGGGACGCGGAGAAAAAACTAGTGGTGATGGAAAACGTGCTGAATACAATGTTGGGCGTGTGCAGCGCCCGCAGAAGGAAATAAGCGCCGGTGGTGACGGCAAGGCTGGAGACGGCCAGCGCCGCCGCATGCCGCCGGTTCAGCTTCCGGATGGCCACTTCATTCCCGTTCTTCTCCGAGGGATTCCGGAGCCATGTCATCGTTGACCAGACGGACATGGGCAGGGTCAGGCCCAGAGAGATGATCATCTCCCCCCAGTACCGGAAGCGGAAGGAGATGATGCCGTAGAGAATACTGAATACGATCATCAGGATCTGCGCCCATACGTTGCCCTTTGCCGCGAAGATCAGGGACGTGACGCCGATCAGCGCGGACAGAAGTGTCAGGGGATCAAAGCCGCCTGACACCATATTGGAAACGGTGACAACAAACAGGGAGACGATCCAGATGGCCCGTTCTTTTTTGGATAAGCTCTGAATGAGATGATTCATGTCGATGCTCCTGATACTATTCTCCCATTAAAATATCATATTTTAATGGGAGAATAGTGTGAAAATCATATTTTGCCGCTTTCCCCCGGTCCGTTGGGCCGGGTTTCCCCATCATACCACACCGGGAGACGAACCGCAACAGCCTTTGCCCGGGGAGACGTCCGTCCCGCTTGCCATTCCCGGCGGGGCGTGGTATGATGCCTGTGAACGATCACCGAATGGAGGTGCCTGCCATGAGCGGCCCTGACGCCAGTGCCTATCCCATGAAGATCATCGCCCGCATCCGCACGGACTTCCCGGAGAAGTTCGGCATCCCCCGGCAGAGCGGACTGGTGGACAGCCTGAAGGCCCACATCGTCTTCGAGCCGGAGTTCCGGAACCCGGACGCCGTCCGGGGGCTGGAGGGCTTCTCCCACATCTGGCTGGTGTGGATGTTCTCCCAGGCGGTGCGGGAGAACTGGTCTCCCACCGTCCGTCCGCCCCGGCTGGGGGGCAATGCCCGGATGGGGGTCTTCGCCACCCGGTCCCCCTTCCGGCCCAACCCCATCGGCCTGTCCTCCGTGCGGCTGGAGGGGGTGGAGCTGACGGCGGACCGGGGTCCGGTGCTCCACGTGGCGGGGGCCGACCTGCTGGACGGCACCCCCATCTTCGACATCAAGCCATATCTCCGCTACGGCGACTGCCACCCCGACGCCGCCGGGGGCTGGACCGGCGGGGACCGGGACGCCCTGCTGACGGTCCGCTGTCCGGAGGCGCTGCTGGACCCGGTGCCGGAGGACCGGCGGGAGGCCCTGCTGGGGGTGCTGGCCAACGACCCCCGCCCCCACTACCAGACGGACCCGGACCGGGTCTACGGCCTGCGGTTCGCCGGGTGCAACGTCCGCTTCACCGTGGCCGGGGACACCCTGACGGTGACGGAGATCCTCCGGGAGGGATAGGGCCGTTCAGGTCCCGTGAAGACCTGCCCGGGGCCTGCGTTCAAGACTCGTTAAAACAGGGGGGACACCCTTGACAACGGAAAATTTTTCATGGTACCATAGAGCCAACAAAGGGGAGTAGTCGGCGGGACGCGGGTCCCGCGGCAGAGTCAACAAGCATGCGCGCGGCGTCTGATCGCGCCCTGGCTTTGCATGAAACGACCAGACCTGCGTTCCGAAGATAACCGGGACGCAGGTCTTTTTATCAGACTCCCCAATTACAGGAAAGGGGCTATGGCAATGAAATTCTTGTACGAAGGGCTGCTGGCCATCACCTGGCAGCAGGCGGTGATGTACGCCGTGGGCGGTCTGCTGATCTGGCTGGCCATCGAAAAGGGGTACGAGCCGGCGCTGCTGCTGCCCATGGGCTTCGGCGCCATTCTGGTGAACCTGCCCATGTCCGGGGTGCTGAACCAGATCACCGCCGGCGTGGGGGAGACCCAGGGCGTCGTCCAATGGCTGTTCGAGGTGGGCATCGAATCATCGGAGGCTTTCCCGCTGCTGCTGTTCATCGGCATCGGGGCCATGATCGATTTCGGGCCGCTGCTGGCCAATCCCAGACTGTTTCTGTTCGGCGCCGCCGCCCAGGTGGGCATCTTCCTGACGGTCATCGCGGCAACGCTCATGGGCTTCGACATCCGGGACGCCGCCTCCATCGGCATCATCGGCGCCGCCGACGGCCCCACCAGCATCCTGGTGTCCCAGGTGCTGCACTCCAATTACGTAGGGGCCATCGCCGTGGCAGCTTACAGCTACATGGCGCTGGTGCCCATTATCCAGCCCTTCGCCATCAAGCTTGTGACCACCAAAAAGGAACGGGCCATCAAGATGCACTACAACGCCGGACAGGTCAGCCGCCGGACCCGGATCCTGTTCCCCATCCTGGTGACCATCGTGGCGGGACTGGTGGCCCCGTCCTCCGTGGCGCTGGTGGGCTTCCTGATGTTCGGCAATCTCATCCGGGAGTGCGGCGTGCTGGAGAGCCTGTCCCAGACCGCCCAGCATGAGCTGGCCAACCTCATCACCCTGCTGCTGGGCATCACCATCTCCTTCTCCATGCGGGCAGACCAGTTCGTCACCCTCCAGACGCTGATGATCCTGTGCCTGGGCCTGGCGGCCTTCGTGCTGGACACCATAGGCGGCGTGCTGTTCGCCAAGCTGCTGAACATCTTCTGCCGGGAGAAGGTGAACCCCATGATCGGCGCGGCGGGCATCTCCGCCTTCCCCATGTCCGCCCGTGTGGTGGAGAAGTTGGGACTGGAGCAGGACCGTACCAACCATCTGCTGATGCACGCCGTGGGCGCCAACGTGTCGGGGCAGATCGCCTCCGTGGTGGCCGGCGGCGTCATCCTGGGATTCTTCATGTAAGGGAGGGACGACGATATGACGAGCGCACTGTCCGCCGCCGGGACCCTGCTGTGGCAGGGCATGGCCGGTATCTTCACCGTTCTGGGCGTCATCGCCCTGCTGGTCTGGTGTCTGGCCCGCCTCGACAGCCGGGGAAAACGGTGACCGGCACCTGCTGAAATGGTATGCCGCCGTTCCGCTTTCGGGCCGGAACGGCGGCTTTTCCCGTTTTCCGCCCGGAGGGAGGATTCCCGGCCAGAATTGACAAGAATTTGACGAAATTTTGCAGGAATCCTTGCATTTTTTTGGAGCATCGCCTATAATACCCTCAAAGGGTCCGGAGAGGCCCATGCTCACCGTCCGCATCCCAGCGGGCGGACATTACAAACGGCGTCAGGGCGCCGGATTGAGGTGCGGAATGAAGACGGGAGAAAAACTCAACATGACCATGCTGTGCGACTTCTATGAGCTGACCATGGGAAACGGCTACTGGAAGGCCGGCTATCAGGACCGGATCACCTACTTCGACGTGTTTTTCCGGGACGTGCCCGACAAGGGCGGCTTCGCCATCTGTGCGGGCCTGGACCAGATCATCGACTATATTCAGGACCTGCACTTTGACCCGGAGGACATCGCGTTCCTGCGGAGCAAGGGCATTTTCGACGAGGGCTTTCTGGACTATCTGGCCAGCTTCCGCTTCACCGGCGACATCTGGGCCATTCCGGAGGGCACGCCCATCTTCCCCCGGGAGCCGGTGATGACGGTGCGGGCCCCGGCCATCGAGGCCCAGCTCATCGAGACGTTCCTGCTGCTGGCCATCAACCACCAGAGCCTCATCGCCACCAAGGCCAACCGCATCGTCCGGGCGGCCAAGGGACGGACGGTGCTGGAGTTCGGCTCCCGCCGGGCCCAGGGCACCGACGGCGCCATTTCCGGCGCCCGGGCGGCCTTCATCGGCGGCTGCAAGGGCACGGCCTGCACCATCTCCGACCAGCTGTACGGCGTCACCGCCGGCGGCACCATGGCCCACTCCTGGGTCCAGATGTTCGACAGCGAGTACGAGGCCTTCAAGACCTACTGCCAGGTCTATCCCAACAACGCCACGCTGCTGGTGGACACCTACAACGTGCTGAAGTCCGGCGTGCCCAACGCCATCCGGGCCTTCAACGAGGTGCTGAAGCCCCTGGGCATCAAGAAGTGCGGCATCCGGCTGGACTCCGGCGACATGGCCTATCTCACACGGCAGGCCCGGAAGATGCTGGACGACGCCGGCTGGACGGAGTGCCAGATCTCCGCGTCCAACTCCCTGGACGAGCACATCATCCAGGACCTGCTGCAGCAGGGCGCCTGCATCGACATGTTCGGCGTGGGCGAGCGGCTGATCACCGCCCGCAGCGAGCCGGTGTTCGGCGGCGTGTACAAGCTGGCGGCAGTGGAGGCGGCCGACGGCACCATCATCCCCAAGATCAAGGTCAGCGAGAACGTGGACAAGATCACCAACCCCCACTTCAAGAAGGTCTACCGCCTGTACGACCGGGAGACCGGCAAGGCGGAGGCGGACTACATCACCGTCTGGGACGAGGAGGTGGACGACGCGCTGCCCATGGAGATCTTCGATCCCCGTGCCACCTGGAAGCGGAAGGTCATCAGCAACTTCAAGGCCCGGCCCCTGCAGGTGCCCATCTTCCAGAAGGGCCGTCTGGTATACGACCGGCCGGACCTGAAGTCCATCCAGGCCTACTGCGCGGAGCAGGTGGACACCCTGTGGGACGAGGTGAAGCGCTTCGACTATCCCCACACCTACTACGTGGACCTGAGCCAGAAGCTGTGGGACATCAAGCAGCGGCTTCTGCGGTAAAAGCAGGAGTAAAAAACAAACAAACCCCGCGGCGCCAACCCGTGGGGTGGCCCCCCGTTTCCGTTTGTCCGGTCCCGGCGCTGAACCATTTCTGAAAAAGATTGAGATGCAATTTCCGCGGAGATGTGATATACTATATCATTCAGATCGATAAAGAGAAAAAACCGGCGGGGAGGGCCTTTCCCGGCGGCGCGGGCGGCAGAGAGGAGCACATATGAAGAAACCGGGCATCCAACAGCGGACAGAGCGGCGGATCTCCGCCGCCACCAGCATCGCCATGTGCGCGGCAGTGGTGCTGGTGCAGATCGCGTCCACGCTGCTGCTGACGAAATTTCTCCATGTCTACGCCAGCATCATCTACGGCGTTCTGGAGATCATCGGCGCGGCGGTGGCCATCCGCATCTACACCCGCAGCGGCAGTCCGTCGTACAAGCTGGTGTGGATGTGTCTGCTGCTGGCGGTGCCGGTGGCGGGCATGATCCTGTTCCTGCTGTGGGGCGGCGCCCACCAGGCCAAGACCCTGAGCATGAAGCGGGTGCCGCCGCCGGCTCACAAGGAGCGGGAGCGGCGGCAGAGCGAGACGGGCATCGCCCAGCTGCGGCGGTCGGACCCGGCCTGGAGCCGTCTGGCCACCTACCTCCAGAAGCGGGGCTTTCTGCTGTATCCCAACACCGCCGCCCAGTACTTCGGCGACGGCGCCGCCTATTTCGACGATCTGGTGGCCCATATTCAGAAGGCGGAGACCTACGTGTTCCTGGAGTTCTACATCCTGGCGGAGGGCCGGATCTGGGACCGCATCTTCGGCGCCCTGCGGGAGCGGGCGGCCCAGGGGGTGGAGGTCCGGATCATCTTCGATGATTTCGGCAACCTGACCCGTCTGTCGGGCAAGACCCTCCAGAAGATCCAGGACGCGGGCATCGAGGTGGAGGTGTTCAATCCCGTCCACCGGTATGTCAACCGGATCTACTTCAACTACCGGGACCACCGGAAGATCGTCGTCATCGACGGGTATTACGCCTACACCGGCGGCATCAACATCGGCGACGAGTACGCCAATCTGGTGAACCGGTTCGGCCACTGGAAGGACTCCGCCGTCCGCATCGAGGGCGAGGGGGCCTGGGGCTTCGCGGCCCAATTCATCCAGATGTGGAAGATGATGGGCCGGACGCTGCCCAACGAGGACGACTACTACCGTCCCCGGCAGGAGGGAAAGGGCCCGGGCTGGTGCCAGCCCTTCACCGACGGCCCCCTGAACAATCCGGACAATCCCATTGAGGAGACGTATCTCCAGCTCATCGGCTCCGCCAAACGGTTTTTGTATATCACCACGCCCTACTACGCGGTGGAGGACTCCATGCAGAAGGCGCTGTGCATCGCGGCGGACTCCAGCGTGGACGTGCGGCTGCTGATCCCGGCGGTGCCGGACCACAAGTTCACCTACATGGTGGCGGAGACCTACTGGGGCGAGCTGATGCGCCACGGCGTGAAGATCTACAAGTACAGTCCCGGCTTCCTCCATGCCAAGAGCGTGATGGTGGACCGGGAGGTGGCGCTGGTGGGCAGCACCAACATGGACTACCGGACCTTCCAGCTGCACTACGAGTGCGGCGTTCTGCTGTACAAAATGCCGGCGGTGGAGGAGCTGCTGGAGGACATGGATCACATCATGGCGGAGAGCCGGCTGTATACCCTCAGCGAGTGGAACAAGCGGCCCTGGTACCGCAGGGCCTTTGCATCGGTGCTGAGGTTGTTTGCTATTTAGATATAGCGTAGAAACCCCAAACGGGGGGGTGTGGGGGAGCCCCCCCTCCGGGGGCGCGGGGAAGTGCGGCGAAGGCCGCAGGCTTCAAAACCCCCATTCGTCGTCGGGTCAAACTGCGCTATATTCGGGACGCCCTGCGGGAGAGGGCATCCCTCATACCGCTTCGTTGCCCCCTTGCACACCGTCGCGGCATTGCGATTTCCGGCCCCTTCGGGTCCGCCAATCGCGCCGCTTCCTCGAAACCGGCTCGCTTTTTCCGCCGCTGGCGGCGCTTCGCCGCTTTCCTCTTCCCCACAAAACCCGCTTCGCTGGGCTTTTGTGGGGTGCCCCTTTCCGTGGAAAAAGAGAATGCGCCTTTCGATGGTGTAAGAGAAAAAGGCTCTGGCGGCGGCATTCCGGACTTCGTCCGGAACGCTCGCAGCGCCTTTACGGGGGTTTGGCCTGGTAGTGACTGATGGCTTGGACCGCTCAACCACATCTGGCATTCTCGAAAGTTGGGGGAATTCAGGGATACTCCGCCGTCCTCTTTTGCTGCCGCACCCCGGTGGTTGCTGAGGGACTGGCGCCGTACTTTCGTTGCCTGACAGGGTAGCGCATAGCGAAGCGGAATGCGCGGGAGTAGAAGGACAGGCCTTGCGATCTTCCACCCCACGATGACTGCCGGGGTTCTGCGAGCTGCGGCGGATCAGTCCCGACAACAGCCAATGTACTCCGCACTCGGTAGGAGACTTCTATTGAAAGTCGGTACTGATTCGGAAGCCCCCCGCATTTCCGCCAACTGGCCCGCAGGGCCGGTTGTGCGGCAAAAAGCGATTTTCTCTTCCACCGGGCGCGACGCATTCTCTTTTTCAAGAAAAAAGAGAATGGGGGGCGCAAAGCCGCCGGGCTTCCCCGGCACCCCCGCCCCACGAGAAAAATTCCCGCCTCCGGCGCAGGGGAAGATAAACCCCCGTGCCGGGTCAAGGCGCAAAAGGAGGACCTATGTCAAAGGAACTGACGCCCTGCCAGATCGCGGAGCGGAGCCTGATCAAAAAATACCGCAAGACGTTGTGGAACCCCTTCATCGCCGCGGTGAAGCGGTACGAGCTCATCGCCCCCGGGGATAAGATCGCCGTGTGCATCTCCGGCGGCAAGGACTCCATGGTGCTGGCCAAGCTGATGCAGGAGCTGCAGCGCCACACGGAGCAGCCCTTCGGGCTGGTATTCCTGGTGATGGACCCGGGCTACGCCCCCGCCAACCGCCAACTCATCGAGGACAACGCCCGGCTGCTGGAGATCCCCATCACCGTCTTCGAGAGCGACATCTTTGAAGTCACCACGGTGGTGGACCGGAACCCCTGCTATCTCTGCGCCAAGATGCGCCGGGGCCATCTGTACGCCAAGGCCCGGGAGCTGGGCTGCAACAAGATCGCCCTGGGCCACCATTTTTCAGACGTCATCGAGACGACGCTGCTGGGCCTGTTCTACGGCGCCCAGATGCAGTCCATGCCTCCCAAGCTCCACAGCAAGAACTTCCCCGGCATGGAGCTGATCCGGCCGCTGTACTGCGTCCATGAGGACCATATCATCGCCTGGAAGGACTATAACCACCTGCGGTTTTTGCAGTGTGCCTGCCGGTTCACCGAGGCCCGTGACAGCTCCGGCGACGGCATCGGGGAGAGCAAGCGTCAGGAGATGAAGGTGCTGCTGCGGGAGCTGAAGAAGACGAATCCCAATGTGGAGAAGAGCATCTTCGCCGCCGTCCACGACGCCCAGATCGACACCCTGGCGGGCATCAAGTTCCGGGGCCGGCGCTACGCCTTCACGGAGTATTACGACGCGCTGGGCGGCGACGGAGCCCTGGAGTCTTTCAGCGATTGACCAATACCGGAAATTATGCTATAGTATTCAGGAATGAACCCCTGCTTGCCGGGGGGCGGCACGGGCCGCCAACGCCTTGAAGGAGTGATTGGATGCCAGGGATCTCTGTCATCGTCCCCGCGTATAACGCGGAAAAGTATCTGAAAAATTGTGTGGAGAGCGTCCGGAACCAGACCTTCCAGGACTGGGAGCTGCTGATCGTGGACGACGGCAGCAAGGACCGGACCCGGGAGATCGCCATGGAGTGCGCCGCCGGAGACGACCGCGTGCGGGTGCTGCGGAAGAAGAACGGCGGCGTCAGCAGCGCCCGGAACCTGGGGCTGCGGGAGGCGAAAGGGGAGTACATCGCCTTCCTGGACGCCGACGACCGCTACGAGTGCCGCTGCCTGGAGACGCTGTGGTCCGCCATGGAGCAGTCCGGGGCGGACACCGCCGCCTGCGCCCATCTGAACCTGTATGCCAACGGCGCCAAGTCCGTGGAGCTGGTGCTGCCCGCCGGGGTCTACGACCGGGAGGGCATCCGGAACGGCATCGTGTACCCCCTGGTGGGGGACCGGCTGAGCCTGCCGCTGTTCAACGGCTTCATCTGGCGGTATCTGTATTCCGCCTCCATCATCCGGGAGAACAAGATCGCCTTTGAGGGCGCCTATCTGGAGGACGACCTGTTTCTGATGGAGTACTTCTGCAACGCGGAGAAGCTGGTGGTGACGGAGGAGCCCCTGTACCGCTACTTCCTGAATCCCTCCTCCGTGACCCACCGGTACATGGCCGACTTCCTTCAGGTGTTCCGCCGCTTCATGGAGCGGAAGACGGAGCTGGTGGAGCGGTACGGTCTGGCGGAGGCCCGTCCCCAGTGGCGGGAGAACTCCAACTGGTCCGGCCTGCTCATCGCCATCGGCAACGAGTACGCCAAGGGCAATCCCAGGACCGTCCGGGAGCGGCAGAAGGCCGTGGAGGCGCTGTGCGCCCAGCCGGAGATGAAGCAGGCCATCGACGCCATCACGCCGGCGGGCCTGTCCGGCAACAAGCAGATGGTGGCCAATCTGGTGAAGGGGCGGCACTTCTTCATCCTGACCCAGCTGTACCGTCTGAAAAACCGCATCTGAGCCTGCGGTTCTGAGATTTTGAAAACGAGGTCTCCGTTCATGGAACTTGTCCGACAAAGCAATCTGTACCGCCTGTGGACGCTGCTGTGCGTCCTGTACGAGGGCAGCGCCCTCCACCGCTGTCTGGCGGCCTTGGGCCGCTGGTGCAACAGGCAGATCGACACCAGCGCCGTTCTGCGGGTGCTGTGCCGGGAGGGGGCGGTGGCCCGGAGGTGGGAGGAGAGCGGCTCCTGCCATCTGCTGGGGGCCGTGCTGAACCTCCCCGGCTGGCTGCTGCACAAGCTGTATACCCTGGGGAAGCCCCTGTTCGACGGCAGCCGGTTCGCGGGTCTGGCCTTCGAGATGGGGGCGGAGACCGCCATTGCCCAGTCCTGGCTGGTGATGCTGCTGTGGAGCATCCCCTTTGAGCATTGGAACAACGCCTACAACCTGATGGGCTATTTCCTCCTGCTGCTGCTGTTTCTGGCCCGGTCCATGCGGGAGCGGGACGCCCGGCTGGACGTGGCGTCCATCGGCTTCTATCCGGTGCTGATGTTCGGGGCGGTGTGTCTGGCGGTGCCCCTGTCCTGCCACACCTCCATGTCCACCCGGTTTTTGATGTACCATGCCGTCTGTGCCCTGTGCGTGCTGGTGACGGTCAGCGCCGTCCGGAACGCCGGGGACCTGAAGCGGCTGTGCGCCGGCGCGGCGGTGGCGGTGATGGTATCGTCCCTGTACGGCGTCTACCAGCGCATCCAGGGCGTGGAAGTGGTGAAGGCCTACGTGGACCTGACGGTCAACGCGGGAATGCCCGGCCGTGTGGAGTCCTTCTTTGACAATCCCAACACCTTCGCGGAGGTGCTGATCATCCTGCTGCCCCTGGTGGCGGCACTGGTCCTGTGCGCGGACCGCTGGTGGGGCCGTCTGGCCGCCGCCGGGATCTTCGCGGTGGGCGCCGCGGCTCTGGGCATGACCTATTCCCGGGCCAGCTGGGTGGGCATCGCCTGCGCCGCCGTGGTGTTCGTGTTCCTCTGGAAGCCGAAGCTGATCCCGGCCTTCGCGGTGGCCTGCGTGGTGTGCGTGCCGCTGCTGCCCACCACCATCTGGAACCGGATCCTGACCATCACCAACACCACCGACAGCTCCACCGCCAGCCGGTTCCCGCTGTATGAGGCGGCGCTGCGGGTCATCGCGCAGTCGCCTATCTCTGGTGCGGGACTGGGCACCGAGGCGGTCCAGGCGTTCATCAAGGAGAACAATCTGTACCACGCCAGAGCGCCCTTCGTCCACGCCCACAACATCTATCTGGAGGTGTGGATCGAGGCCGGCGTGCTGGGTATCGTGGGGTTCGTGGGCTCCATGCTGTGGAACATCAAGAACGCGGCGCGTCAGGTGCGGCACTGCGCCGACTCCGCCGCCCGGACCATCACTGCGGCGGCCTCGGCGGCCCTGTGCGGGGCCATGGTGGCGGGCCTGGCGGACTACCTGTGGAACTATCCCCGGGTGATGAGCATGTTCTGGTTCGTGTTCGCCATGGCTCTGGCTGGCGTGAAGATCTGCCGTCAGATGGCCGCGGAGGAGAAGTAAGAGCGCGAAACAAGGAAAAAGAGGAGCCGGACCGGCTAAAAGGCCGGCCCCGCCCCTTGCATTTTTCCGGGATCTGTGGTTCAATAGTAAGCGGCTGCGGGAATCGGCAGCAGCTGGGGGCGAAGCCGGGAGCCTCTTGCAGCGGGGGCGTCCGCGGGATCTGTACCGGCTGTCGGACCGGTTTGGGAGCGGTTCGCCCGGCCAGATAAAAAACTGAATAACCGGGATTAGCGCAGTTGGTAGCGCGGGTGGTTTGGGAGCATAGGCCGATTCATTCACGACAGGAGTACCCGAAGCCCGGAAACCCTTGCGACACAAGCACTTGCGGGATTTTCATTGGCTGCGAAACCGGGCAAAAAAACAGCTTTGACCACATAAATGACCACAGTCAGGAAAAAACTTTGAATCGCACGGTTTTCGTGCTATAATCATGACAGCAAAATATCCGGGTGTAGTGCAGTTGGTAGCACGCGACATTTGGGATGTCGAGGCCGCGCGTTCGAGTCGCGCCACTCGGACCAAAACCCTCTGAAATCGATTGATTTCAGAGGGTTTTTCTTTGTCTATAGCGGCGCAGGATTTGATAGTATAAAAGATTAATCGACACTTTATTGTTTTCTTTATACAAATGCTCTATAATATGTCTGGAAAGTAATCGCATCTGATTTATGCACATTTTATACTTAGAAAGTCGGTAGGGGGTGAACGAACAGTGCCATTTTTGCAGAAAATAGACGAGATTTTCGAGGCGTCACGTTTGCAATATTCTGTTTCGTCAAAAAACGATGACTTTCATACATATATTCCAATTGAAATTTATAATGATACCCATAGGTTTCAGTTTCTGATACGTAAAGGTAAAAAGTCTAAAATTCAATTCTGAATTCCCAAGCTATTATTCAAGCTATTATTTTAGAGGAAAATTTTCAATTTATTGAATCATTAAAAATACATCTACTTTCAATGTTAAGGATAGACTCGGTTCGCAAAGGATTGAGAGAAGAAAAAGAAATCTGCCAACATGTGAATTTCTTATATAATACATACAAAAATATTCTTCGGAATACAGTTGAAAACCTCACTGGAACAAGTATAACAGATTATAAAGTTCATGTTTC
Source organism: Dysosmobacter sp. HCP28S3_G4 (assembly GCF_052065175.1). Lineage (NCBI taxonomy): Bacteria > Bacillati > Bacillota > Clostridia > Eubacteriales > Oscillospiraceae > Dysosmobacter > Dysosmobacter sp. HCP28S3_G4. The sequence goes on from NZ_JBQHUP010000049.1 coordinate 16,524, forward strand.
TTTAAAGGGCACGAATTGCAATCTGAAGCAGGCAATAGGTTATTTCTTATACATTGACTGATGGCTCGTTTCTTTCTCTGCCGCAGAAGCTCCACGATACTCTGGGGCAGGATGATGGTGCGTGTGCCCTTGCTGGTCTTGGTGTCGCCCAGGGCGAATACGCCCATCTTTTTACTGTGGAGGGTACGGCACACTTTCAGCGTGCCTTTCTTCTCGTCAAAGTCCTTCCACATCAGACCGCAGATCTCGCCCCGCCGCAGTCCGGTCATGAGCTCGGTGTAGAAGAACTCATACCAGACATCATCCTTGCGGATGGCCTCCATGAAGGTGTCCAGCTCCTGCTCGTTCAGGATGCGCTTGGGCTTGTAGTTTGGCCTGGGGGCCGTCGACCCCTCGGTGGGATTCTTCGGAATGATATGCGCCTGCACCGCGTCCTTCATGGCACCGTGGAGCATGGTATGGATGTGGTTGACGGTGGCGTCGGAGAGCTCATTTCCATCCTCGGAATGCTCATGGATGCGCCCCTCTTTTTTCAGGCGGCGATACATGCGCTGGATGTCCTGACTGGTGATGAGGGACATCTGCTTGTAGCCCAGCTGGGGTTTGATGTAGCAGTCGACGAACTGGCGGTAGCTCTTCATGGTGCTGGGACGGATAGTGCCTTCCTTGTACTCCTCCAGCCAGATATCCAGCCATTCGCTCAACGTCATGCGGCTATCTTCGGTCAGCTCCACATCCTGGTAGCGCTCGATGCTCTGGTGGAGCTTGTCTGTCAGCTCTTTCTGGGTGTTGGCATAGTCGTGATGAAAGATAGGGTCGCCGTTTTTCTCGTGTCCCACCACGATGCGGCCCTCCCAGCGACCATCGTCGCGTTTGCGCACCATGCCGTCACCGGACGGCCTGCGCTTTGCCATTAGTCATCCCTCCTTAAGTCTGCAAGCTGCCCCATTCTGCGCTCTTCTTCCTCAGCGAAGGAGTAGGGCGGCTCTATGTTTAATTCACCGATAATGCCCCACGCCAGACGGAAGCCTGCCGTAAAGCTGGCGAGGGAAATCTCGTCCCGCAGCTCTGCTTCCAGGTCTACCAGCTTTAGCAGCTTACGCCGCTCATCTTTGGGCCTGTCCTCCGTCAGTTCCCGGTGGAGCTCATTAAGTTCCTGCCGCAGTTCCGGGAAGTCCGGCTCCTTGAAGAATTGCCGCTGCAGTCCTCTCATGTATTCGTACATCAAATCGCCTCCTGTCAGCGACACACCATACCGCAATTAAGAAGCAATAGCTATGCGTCGGGGCAAGTATTATCAGAATGTTATCAATTCACGCATAAGGGTTGTGCGTTCCGGGCTTACCCACGAACATATAGCAGAATGCTTTTCCATTGCTCACGGTGATGCCAACGCCGACAGTATCGCAATCCGGGTCGGTCATTGTTTCCAAGTGGCCGAGGGAATTGCTCCAGTTTGCCACCGCCTTTTCGGGGATTCTTTCCGGGTCTGTGACGGTGAACACCGTCAGATTGGAACCGAAGCCATGAGGGTATCCCGATGCTGCAACGGCTTCACATTCCGTCCGGTTATGGTGAGAGGTGAACATCTGCGCAGAGCAGTCCTGCGCGGCATCCATCAGAGCCTGGTCAGTTACCAATGCAGGTGCGCCATGCTCTCTGCGTACCTGGTTAATGAGCCGTACCATCTCCTGGCGGAGTTCCTGAGTGGTAGGGGAGACGGATGTTTCTTGCAAAGGTGCCGTGCCGGTATACGGAGAAGCGCTGTCCACTTGGACACCATCTTGCCAGTACACGTTGAAGCCCACCTCCTGTCCGATGTCCCGGAGCTTGACGAAATTGTTGCCGTGGATGTTGTAAGCCTCCATCTGCACCTGCTTTCCGTTTACGAAGATGGGCAGCCAGGACGGCTCCGCGACCGTCCTGGCTGCCGCCGCTCCGCCGCCATGGCAGAGCACTGTTCCTACAAAAATTCCTGTTGTCATCAGCAAGATTTCTTTTTTCATAGTCTGCCGCCTCCTTCTTTAGCCACACACGATACCGCAAAGTATTTTGAATAGCTAGTTCTATAAGTACCAAATCCAGAGGCGAGGAACTGACGGTTCAGGCAATCAGGCTACAGAATCGTAGCGCATCCCGGAAAGAAATTTGACCGTTGGCCTTCTTGGCATCCCGAGCGCACTCGGCACGGAGCCGCTAATCGTTTTGTTGTCCATTGCGGTATCGGCTGCGATGATGCAGCCCATCATGCTGACCTCTACCACCAGCCGGAACAGCAATTGTCCCTGCCAGGAACCGATGCAATATTTTGGTATCTGCTTTAGGGCCTCCTTATCGATTCACAGCGCAAGGTGGATTTTTCCCTTTTCAACATTCATAATATCCTGTTTCAGTGGTCTGGAGTGGTACCCTTTAAGTGCAGTCGCAAATTCCCCAAAAATCTGTTAAAGTGAAAAACAAAGATGGAGGGGATCACAATGGGAAAGTACAGCAAGGAATTCAAGGAAG
>NZ_JBQHUP010000050.1:0-17408 GCF_052065175.1 Dysosmobacter sp. HCP28S3_G4
GGAAATGGAATGACTCTGCCCATTTCCTATTTTCGATTCTATTTTCCCGAATATGTGCTGAAAACCCGGTTGCCGCCTAATTGCGCAACCGGGTTTCTCGACAGCCTGAAGACTGCCCCAACGGGCAGTCTTTTCACGTCTCCGGGGACTTGTCGACGAAATTCGCGGTTTTGGGTTGACAAATACGATTGACGAACCTGCCCTGTCCGCGGTATAATATAACGGTTTATACTGATTCTTGATGAAAGAGTTTCATCAAGAATCCCGCGTGCTGCGCACGCTCGAATTGTGCAGCGGCACAATTCGACGTCTCATAAAAACTGAACGCGCTTCGCGCTATAAAACGGTTTGAACCGTTTTAATCAGTTTTCGTATATACGAATCTTTCACGGAGACGGAGCGCGCCGTTTTCCGTGTGAACAAACGGAGGAACAGCTTATGTGGTTGGCGGATCAATGGCAGGACTATGAGCTGCTGGACTGCGGCGGGGGAGAGAAGCTGGAGCGCTGGGACAGGCAGTTCCTGGTGCGTCCGGACCCCCAGGCCATCTGGGAGACGCCCAGAAAGAATCCGGCCTGGCGGCGGGCCAATGCCAGATATCTCCGCTCCCAGACCGGCGGCGGCCACTGGGAGAAAAAGACGCTGCCGGAGAGCTGGCAGATGCACTACGGGGAACTGACGTTCCAGGTGAAGCCCATGAACTTCAAGCACACGGGATTGTTCCCGGAGCAGGCGGTGAACTGGGACTTCGTCATGGAGAAGATCCGCAGTGCCGGACGGCCCATCCGGGTGCTGAACCTGTTCGCCTACACCGGCGGCGCCACGGTGGCCTGTGCCAAGGCGGGCGCCAGCGTGTGCCACGTGGATGCGGCCAAGGGCATGGTGGCCTGGGCCCGGGAGAACGCCCGGCTGTCCGGTCTGGAGGACGCCCCCATCCGCTGGATCGTGGACGACTGCGCCAAGTTTGTGGAGCGGGAGATCCGGCGGGGCAAGACCTACGACGCCATCATCATGGACCCGCCCAGCTACGGACGGGGACCCGGCGGCGAGGTGTGGAAGCTGGAGGAGAACCTGTATCCCTTCGTGAAGCTCTGCGCCGGCGTGCTGTCGGACAAGCCGCTGTTCGTACTCATCAACTCCTATACCACGGGTCTGGCTCCGTCGGTGCTGGGCTATCTGCTGAACATCCTGGTGGCCAGCAAATACGGCGGAAAGTGCACCTGGGACGAGCTGGGACTGCCTGTCACCGAGACGGGACTGGCCCTGCCCTGCGGCGCCACCGGACGGTGGTGCAGCGAGTGAGAGTTTTCCCGTGAGGCACGGGATGGTGCCGGGAAGCCCGGCGGCTTTTGCGCCCCCCATTCTTTTTCTTCTTGAGAAAAAGAATGCGTCGCGCCCGGTGGAAGAAAAAGACGCTTTGGGCGGCGGCATTTCAAGCTCCGCTTGAAACGCCTTTTCCCGCCCTGTTTACGGGGTTTGGACTGACGGCAGTCGAAGGCTTTGCCTCCTGTGTCTGCCCTTGACCAGAACGAATGTCCGGGTCCCGCCCGGATGCACCGCCGTTCTCTGTTCGCTACCGCACCCTGGCGGTTGCAGAGACTTTACGCCCACACATTTCCGGCCTTCCGCAACCACCAGACTGCGGCAGCAAAACAGAAGCAGGGGCATCCGGGACCACCCCCAACTTTCGAAACTGCCATATGTGGTTGAATGGACGCAAGCCCTTGAATCAGCACCCAAATAACCCCCGTAACAGGCGGGAAAAGGCATTTCAAACGAAGTTTGAAATGCCGCCGCCAGCGTCTTTTCTCTTGACACCATCAAAAAGCGCTTTCTCTTTTCGGCGCAACCGAAAAGAGAAAGGGGGTTTTGCCTCGCGGCGGAGCCGCAAGCCATTGGCCTTCGCCGGAACCCCCGCACTCCCGATGGTACATTCTATTATCATTTTGAAAGCGACTGAAGTCATGTCTACGATGATCGAAACAAAAGACCTCTCCTTCACCTATCCGGCGGCGGAGGAGGGCGGACGGGAGACCGTGGCCCTGCGGGGCGTGGACGTCTCCATTGAAAAAGGCTCCTTTGTGGTGGTGCTGGGCCACAACGGCTCCGGTAAATCCACCCTGGCCAAGACCTTCAACGCCGTGCTGCTGCCCGGCGGCGGCCACGTGTACGTGGAGGGCATGGACACCCTGGACGAGGAACTGCTGCTGGCCATCCGCCAGCGGGTGGGCATGGTGTTCCAGAACCCGGATAACCAGATCGTGGCAAACGTGGTGGAGGAGGACGTGGCCTTCGCGCCGGAGAACCTGGGCGTCCCGTCGGAGGAGATCCGGAAGCGGGTGGACGACGCCCTGAAGGCCGTGGGCATGAGCGAGTTCGTCACCCACGCGCCGCACCTGCTGTCCGGCGGACAGAAGCAGCGCATCGCTATCGCCGGCGTCATCGCCATGGAGCCGGACTGCATCGTCCTGGACGAGGCCACCGCCATGCTGGACCCCATCGGACGGGGAGAAGTGCTGTCCACCGTCCACCGGCTGAACCGGGAGAAGGGTATCACCGTGGTGCTCATCACCCACCACATGAACGAGGCGGAGGACGCCGACCGGGTGCTGGTGATGGACGACGGCAAAGTGGTCATGGACGGCGCGCCCCGGGAGGTCTTCACCCATGTGGGAGAGCTGCGGTCCATGGGCCTTACCGTGCCGGACACGGTGGCGCTGCTGTACGACCTGCGGCAGGAGGGACTGAATGTCCCTCTCACCGCCCTGACGGTGGAGGAGTGTGCGGACGCCGTGGCGGCGGCCATACCGACGAGATAAAGAGGGAACACCATTGAAAGAGATACTGCAGATCGAGCATTTGACCCATACCTACGGGGCGGGGACGCCCTTCCAGCGGAACGCGGTGGAGGACCTGTCTTTCTCCGTCCGGGACGGGGAGTTTCTGGGCATCATCGGTCACACCGGCTCCGGCAAATCCACTCTGATCCAGCATTTGAACGGGCTGCTGAAGCCCACCTCCGGCCGGGTGCTGCTGGACGGAAAGGACATCTGGGCGGAGCCGAAAAAGATCCGGAGCGTGCGGTTCCGGGTGGGACTGGTGTTCCAGTACCCGGAGTACCAGCTCTTTGAGGAGACGGTGTACAAGGACATCGCCTTTGGTCCCGCCAACATGGGCAAGACCGGCGACGAGCTGGACCGCTGCGTCCGTAGCGCCGCCCGTCTGGTGGGATTGAAGGACGCCGCGCTGGACAAGTCCCCCTTTGAGCTGTCCGGCGGACAGAAGCGCCGGGTGGCCCTGGCGGGCGTGCTGGCCATGGAGCCGGAGGTGCTGATCCTGGATGAGCCCACGGCGGGCCTGGATCCCGCCGGACGGGAGAACCTGATGGCCAACATCCGGGACTTCCACCGGAACCATGGCGGCACGGTGATCCTGGTGAGCCACAGCATGGACGAGATCGCCCAGAACGTGGACCGCATTCTGGTGCTGAAGTCCTCCCATATCCTGATGCAGGGCACGCCCAAGGAGGTCTTCGCCCGTGGAAAAGAGCTGCTGGAGGCGGGGCTGGACGTGCCCCAGGTGACCCGGGTGGCCATGGCCCTCCGGGACCGGGGGCTGCCCATCGACCCGGCGGTGTACACCGTGGCGGACCTGGAGAAGGAGCTTCTGGCACTGCGGAAAGGCGGTGCGGTATGCTAAAGGATATCACCCTGGGCCAGTATTTCCCGGGAAATACCCCGGCTCACCGTCTGGACCCCAGGACGAAGATTTTGCTGGTGGTCCTCTATATCGTGGCGCTGTTCTGCGCCAAGTCCGTGCTGACCTACGGACTGGTAGCGCTGACGCTGTTCATCTGCGTCCACATCTCCAAAGTGGGGCTGAAGGCCCTGGTGCGGGGACTGAAGCCGGTGGTGGTCATCATCCTCTTCACGGCGGTGCTGAACCTGTTCTTCACGCCGGGCGACGAGGTGTTCCAGCTGGGCTTCCTGCGGATCACCGACGCCGGCGTCACCACCGCCCTGCGGATGGTGCTGCGGATCATGCTGCTGATCATGGGCACCTTCCTGCTGACCTACACCACCAGCCCCATCAGCCTGACCGACGGTCTGGAGCGGCTGCTGAACGGGCTGAAACGGTTCCATGTGCCGGTCCATGAGCTGGCCATGATGATGTCCATCGCCCTGCGGTTCATCCCCACCCTCATCGAGGAGACGGACAAGATCATGTCCGCCCAGAAGGCCCGGGGCGCGGACTTCGAGAGCGGCAACCTGTTCCAGCGGGCCAAGGCGCTGATCCCCATTCTGGTGCCGCTGTTCATCAGCGCCTTCCGCCGGGCGGACGAGCTGGCTACGGCCATGGAGTGCCGTTGCTATCACGGCGGCGAGGGCCGCACCAAGCTCCATGTTCTGCAATATGAGCGCCGGGACTGGCTGGCCCTGACCTGCGGCGTTGTCATCGCCGCGGGCATCATCGTGCTGGGCCGGTTCGGGCTGTGAGAAATTAAAGACCAGGAAATCGGAAATTTGTGGGACCGTGGGAGGCGGGTATGAGAAATATCGCACTGAAGCTGATGTACAACGGCACCGCCTATCACGGCTGGCAGGTGCAGAAAAACGCTGTCACCGTCTGCGAGACGTTACAGAAGGCCATCGGAAAGATCACCGGCGAGACGGTGCATCTCACCGGCTGCGGCCGCACCGACGCCGGCGTCCACGCGGAGAACTATATCGCCAACTTCCGCACGGAGTCCCGCATCCCGCTGGAGCGGCTGCCCTTCGCCATCAACACCCACACACCGGAGGACATCGCCGTGGAGCGGGCCTTCGAGGTGGCGGAGGACTTCAACGCCACCACCTCCTGCGTCAAGAAGGAATACACCTACCGCATCTACAACTCCCGGTTCAAGAATCCGTTTTATGTCAATCGGGCATATTTCTATCCCAAGCGGCTGGACGAGAAATTTCTCAACCGGGCGGCCCACCAGTTCGTGGGCACCCACGATTTCCGGGCGGTGCGCAGCGTGGGCACGGAGACAAAGACCACCGTGCGGACCATCTACTGGTGCGACGTGACCCGCTCCGGCGACCTGCTGGAGCTGAAGGTCTGCGCCAACGGCTTCCTGTATAATATGGTACGGGCCATCACCGGCACGGTGCTGTACGCGGCGGAGGGGAAGTTCCTGCCGGAGGACATTCCGGCGATCCTGGAGAGCGGAGACCGGACCCTGGCGGGCCCCACCGTCCCGCCGGGAGGACTGTATCTCACAAGACTTTGGTATAAGGATGAGCGGCTCAATGGGTGATCGAACGAGAAACATCTGGAATGATGACGACGGTGAGTCGGCCCTGCGGCAGCGGGAGAAGAAGCATCCGCTCCGGCGGCTGGGGCTGTTCCTGCTGATCGTTCTGGCGGTGCTGGCCGTGGTGCTGGTGGCTGCCTGGCGGGACGGCACGGGCTTCGACGCCCTGCTGCGCCGCTTTGCCTACGGTAGCGCTCAATCGGAGAGCGGCACTGTCAGCTTTACATACGACGCCGCCAACAACAACCGCTTCGCCGTCCTGGGGGACGGTCTGGCGGTGCTGTCCGGTACCCAGTTCCAGGTCCTGGACAGTGAGGGAAAACAGGTGTACTCCGCCACGGTGAAGATGGAGAATCCCGCCCTGACAGTGGGCGGCGGCCGTGCGGTGGCCTACGACGTGGGCGGCACGGAGCTGTACGCGGCGGATCTGTCCGGTGAGCTGTTCCATCTGACGGCGGACAGCAGCGAGCCCTTCATCGACGTCACCGTGAACGAAAAAGGCTGGATGGCGGTGACGGCGGAGAAAAAGAGCTACAAAGGCAGCGTTCGCGTCTATGACAGCGAGGCAGACGGCGAGGGGGACGAGGTATTCGAATTCAAATCCTCCAAGCGGTTCCTGGTGGGCGCCTATGTCACCGATGACTGCAAGTCCCTGGCGGCAGTGACGCTGGGACAGAGCAGCAGCGTCTTTATCAGCGACGTGATTCTCTACGATCTGGACGAGGAGGAGCCCCGGGCGAATTACAACATCCGGAACGGCCTGGTCCTGGCCATCGGGGAGAAGGGCGGCCGGCTGGCCGCCGTCACCGACACGGGCCTGACCTTCGGCACTACGGCGGGCGAGGCGGCGGAGACATATGGCTTCTCCGGCCAGTACCTCCGGGAGTACGACCTGGGGGGAGACGGTTACACCGCCCTGCTGCTGAACCGGTATCAGTCCGGCAGCGTGGGCCGTCTGGTCACCGTGGGGGATGACGGGCAGGAGATCGCCTCCCTGGACGTCCGGGAGCAGGTCCTGAGCATCTCCGCCGCCGGACGGTATCTGGCGGTGCTCTACACCGACAAGCTGGTGATCTACAATCCGGAGCTTCAGGAGTACGCTACCCTCACCGGCACCAATATGGCCAAGGAGGCCCTGGTGCGGGAGGACGGCTCCGCCCTGCTGATCTCCTCGGAGAACGCCCGTCTGTTCCTGCCGTGAGACAGGCGTTCCGGTACGGAGACTGGCCGGTTTTTCCGGCATCTGCGCACCGGAGCGGTCAAAAATTGGAATGAAGTTCACAAAAGGTTTACAGCATGGGAGGTAGGCAGATTTGAACACACCTGTTATAATAGACATCGTTGTGGCGGCGGTGCTACTGGGCTTTGCGGCCTGGGGCGCCCACCGGGGCCTGTTCCGCACGGCGGCGGGTCTGGTGATCGTGGTGGCGGCCCTCGTCGGCGCCGGCATCGTGGCAAACACCCTGACGCCCATGGCGTCCATGGCGCTGCAGCCCGTCATTGAGAAGCACGTGGAATCCCGTATCGACAAGGCGCTGTCCGGCGAGGGCAGCGTCCGGGCGCAGGAGCCCAGTCTGAACCGGGAGAAGCAGGACGCGGGCAGCATGAGCCTGGACGATCTGCTGGACCTGCTGGGCATCGACGCAGACGCTGCGGAGCATATCTCGGAGAAGGCCAAAGAGCAGATGCGGGACACCGGCGCGGACATCCTGACGGCGGTGATCCAGAGCGTGGCAGAGTCCATCCTCCACGCGGTGCTGTTCCTGCTGTCCTTTGTGGTGATCTTGGTGGCGCTGAAACTGGCGGCACGGGTGCTGGACCTGGCGCTGAAGCTGCCGGGCCTCCACGCGGCCAACGCCCTGGGCGGCGCTGCCGTGGGCCTGGTGGAGGGCGTTCTGGCCATGTTCCTGGCGGTGTGGGTCATGCGGCGTCTGGGCGTATCCTTTGACACTGCGGCCGTGGAGGAGACGTATCTGCTGTCCTTCTTCACCACCCACACGCCGCTGAGCGCCCTGTCGTTTCTGCGGTGACGCGCCGTCCGCAGCCGCTATCGTATATTTTACCCGCGCTGTATAACAGCGCATGGAGGTTTACAATCATATGCAGCCAACACTTTGTTCGAAATGTAAGAAAAACGTGGCCGTGGTGTTCATCTCCCGGCTGGACGGCGGCAAGACCGTCAACGAGGGCCTGTGCCTGAAGTGTGCCAAGGAACTGGGCCTGCCCCAGGTGGACGAGATGATGAAGCGCATGGGCATCTCCGACGAGGATCTGGATACTCTCAGCAGCGAGATGCTCCAGGCCTTCAACGGTGTGGAAAACGTGGAGGACCTGCCCGGCGGGGACGAGGACTCCGGCGAGGAGGAAGACGGCTCCACCGCCACCTTCCCCTTCCTGAACCGTCTGTTCAACAGCGGCGATTCCGCCCGGAACGCCGGTCACGGCGAGGAACCCCAGGGCGGCAGCGCCCGGGCCGACCGGGACAAGGAGCGCAAGGGCGACAAGGGCGGCGGCAAGCGGAAGTATCTGGAGAACTACTGCCAGAACCTCACCGGCCGGGCCAAGGAGGGCAAGCTGGACCCGGTCATCGGCCGGGAGCAGGAGATCGAGCGGGTCATCCAGATCCTGAACCGCCGCCAGAAGAACAATCCCTGCCTCATCGGCGAGCCGGGCGTTGGCAAGACCGCCATCGCCGAGGGCCTGGCCCAGCGCATCGCCGCCGGTCAGGTGCCCTACAAGCTGCGGGACAAGGAGGTCTATCTGCTGGACCTGACGGCTCTGGTGGCCGGCACCCAGTTCCGGGGCCAGTTTGAGAGCCGCATGAAGGGCCTCATCGACGAGGTGAAGCGCCTGGGCAACATCATCCTGATGATCGACGAGGTCCACAGCATCGTGGGCGCCGGCGACGCCGAGGGCTCCATGAACGCCGCCAACATCCTGAAGCCTGCCCTCAGCCGGGGCGAGATTCAGGTCATCGGTGCCACCACCTTCACCGAGTACCGTAAGTCCATCGAGAAGGACACCGCTCTGGAGCGGCGCTTCCAGCCCGTCACCGTCAACGAGCCCTCCATCGAGGACTCCATCCATATTCTGAAGGGACTGGCGCCCAAGTACGAGCAGTACCACGGCGTGAAGATCTCCGACGGTATCCTCCGTCAGGCGGTGCTGCTCAGCGAGCGGTACATCACCGACCGGTTCCTGCCGGACAAGGCCATCGACCTCATCGACGAGGCCTGCTCCGACCTGAATCTGAAGGACGCGGACATCTCCCGGCGCATGGAGATCCAGCGGGAGATGGACGACTACGAGAAAGAGCGGATCATGCTGGAGGAGAAGGAGGAGAAGATCGAGGGCGACTACGCCCGTCTGGCTGAGCTGAAGAGCCGGGAGATGCAGCTGCGCACGGAGCTGAACGTCCTTCTGGAGAAGGGCGACCCCCAGCTCAGCATGGAGAATCTGGCCCACGTCATTGAGCTGTGGACCAAGATCCCCGCCTCCCGCATCCGGGAGCAGGAGTTCCAGCGGCTGAGCCAGCTGGAGGACCGTCTGAAGACCCACATCGTGGGTCAGGATCAGGCCATCGCCGCCGTGTCCGCCGCCGTCCGGCGGAACCGGGTGGGCATCTCCCCCAAGCACAAGCCCGTCAGCTTCATCTTCGTGGGCTCCACCGGCGTGGGCAAGACGGAGCTGGTGAAGCAGCTGGCCACGGACCTGTTCAACACCCCGGACTCCCTGATCCGTCTGGACATGTCGGAGTTCATGGAGAAGCACTCCGTGTCCCGCATCGTGGGCTCCCCGCCGGGCTACGTGGGCTATGACGAGGCGGGCCAGCTGACGGAGAAGATCCGCCGGAAGCCCTACGCCGTCATCCTCTTCGACGAGATCGAAAAGGCTCATCCCGACGTGCTGAACGTGCTGCTGCAGATCCTGGACGACGGCGAGATCACCGACGCCCACGGCCGCAAGGTGAACTTCGAGAACACCATCATCGTCATGACCTCCAACGCCGGCAGCGGCACCAAGGAGGGCGGCACCGTGGGTTTCGGCCGCACCGTCAGCGAGCAGGACAAGGAGAAGGCCATGAAGGCCCTGGAGGGCTTTCTCCGGCCGGAGTTCATCAACCGGGTGGACGAGGTCATCTGCTTCAACCGCCTGACGGAGGAGAACTTCCGCCACATCGCCCGCATCATGCTGGATGAACTGGTGGGTTCCCTGAAGGACAAGGGCATCACCTTCGCGTATGACGACGCCCTGGTGGACTGGCTGACGGAGAAGTCCTACTCCATCACCTACGGCGCCCGGAACCTGCGCCGCACCATCCAGAAGAACATCGAGGACCCTGTGGCCACGAAGATCATCGACAGCTACGAGCATCCGGTGACCCAGGTGCGGGCCACCGTCCGGGACGGCGCCGTGGCCATCGACGCACTGTAAGAGAGGAGGCGCGGCAGGGGAGAGAACGCCGCGCCCCGGAGAGGCCCGCAGGGCCTGCAATGTGAGGGGGAAATGAATATGAAACTGTTCCGCAAGGACATCGAGCCACGGTGCGCCTACTGCGCCAAGGGCTCCCAGATCAACGAGCGGGAAGTGGTCTGCGTGAAGCGGGGCGTGGTGCCGGTGGAATCCCACTGCAGCCGCTTCCGCTACGATCCCTTGAAGCGCACGCCGCCCCGTCCGGCGTCACTGGATACGAAAAATCTCAGCGAGAAAGACTTTTCCATTTAAAATACACACAGAAAGGGAGAGAGCCATGGAGATCAAGCAGGTTTGGGCCGTGTACTGGAGCGCCACCGGCAATACCCGGAAGGTGGTGGAGGAGACCGCCAAGGCCCTGGCGGACAAGCTGAGCTGCCCCATGAACACCACTGACTTTACGCCGCTGAAGGCCCGGGAGACCGGACTGTCCTTCGGTGCCGGTGATCTTGCGGTCATCGGCACCCCCACCTACGCCGGAAAGCTGCCCAACAAAATGCTGCCCTACATCCAGGAGCAGATCCGGGGAAACGGCGCTCTGGCGGTGCCGGTGGTGACCTTCGGAAACCGCAGCTTTGACAATTCCCTGGCGGAGCTGTGCGCCACGCTGGAGCAGAACGGATTCCATACCGTGGCCGCCGGGGCCTTCGCCTGCCGCCACGCTTTCACCGACGCCCTGGCGGATGGCCGTCCCGATTATGGCGATCTGGCCCAGGCCCGGGAGCTGGCGGTCCGCGCCGCGAAGAAGGTGCAGGGCCTGACGGAGCTGCCCGCCTCAGTGCAGGTCCCCGGAGACGCCGCCGCCCCCTATTACGTCCCCAAGGGCACCGACGGCCAGCCCGCCAAATTCCTGAAGGCCAAGCCGAAGACGGATCTGTCCAAGTGCTGCAACTGCGGCGTCTGCGCCCGGGTATGCCCCATGGGGGCCATCGACCCGGCGGACGTCAGCAATGTCCCCGGCACCTGCATCAAGTGCCACGCCTGCGTCCGCAGATGCACCCGGCACGCCAAGTATTTCGACGATCCGGCCTTCCTGTCCCACGTGGCCATGCTGGAGCAGAACTTCCAGGAGCCCAAGGAGAACCGGCTGTTCCTGTGAGATCATCCGCACCGCCTGCAAGGAAGCGGCGGAACCGGAAACGGGGGAGAACGAATGAAAGCTGTCCGTCGCGTCCTCAATGTCCTGATCCTGCTGGCTGCCGCCAATGTCCTGTTTTTGCTGACCTATTTTGGATTCGGCCCGGTGGGAACCGGCCTGTTTTTGGCCCTTCTGGCGGGCCTGGTGTTCATCGCCGTCCGGCCCATGGCCCCCGCCGCCCCCACGAAGCGCATCCGACGTCTGGCCAACGGCTGTGAGCTGCTGCGTCTGTTCCTCATCTCCGCCACGATGAACGTGGTGTGGATGCTGGCGCTGCTGCCCTCCGTCATCCGGGATCTGAAGAGCGTCGGGTATTTCGCCGGACTTTGGGCGCTGTTCTGGGGATTCAACGCCGTGGGGATCATCCTCGTGGAGGCCGTCGTCTTCTGGAGCGGCATGATCCGGGTTTACATCACCTCCGTCCAGTTGGGGCTGAAGCACCGGGTGCTGGCGGCCCTCTGCGGCTGGATCCCCTTTCTGAACCTCTGGTATCTGCGGAAGATCATCCGCATCACCTCGGACGAGGTGGAATTCGAGACGGAGAAGTGGGAGCTGGACGCCGTCCGGGCGGAGAGCGAGATCTGCAAGACGAAATATCCCCTTCTGCTGGTCCACGGCGTCTTCTTCCGGGATTTCCGTTATGTCAACTACTGGGGCCGCATCCCCAGGGAGCTGACCCGCAACGGCGCCGCGGTCTATTACGGACAGCAGCAGTCCGCGGCGGCGGTGGAGGACAGCGGCCGGGAGCTGGCGGAGCGCATCCGGCAGATCATCGACGAGACCGGCTGCGAAAAGGTGAACATCATCGCCCACTCCAAGGGCGGCCTGGACAGCCGTGCCGCCATCGCCCACTGTGGGATGGCGCCGTATGTGGCCACCCTGACCACCATCAACACCCCTCACCGGGGCTGCATCTTCGCGGAATATCTGCTGGGGAAGGTGCCGGAGGGCGCCCGGCAGAAGATTGCCGCCACGTACAACGCCGCGCTGAAGAATCTGGGGGACTCGAATCCGGATTTCCTGGCGGCGGTGACGGACCTGACGGCCTCGGCCTGCGCGGAGCGGAACGCCGTCACGCCGGATGCTCCCGGTGTGGTGTATGAGAGCGTCATGTCCTGGTGCAGAAAGGCCCGGAACGGCAAGTTCCCCCTGAACATGACGTATCCCATTGTCAAGCACTTCGACGGCCGCAACGACGGCCTGGTGTCTGTGGAGTCCGCTGAGTGGGGCAGCCGTTTCACGCTGCTGGAGCCGGAGGGAAAGCGGGGCATCTCCCATGGAGACGTGGTGGACCTGAATCGGGAGAACATCCGGGGCTTCGATGTGCGGGAGTTTTATGTTAATCTGGTGGCCGGCCTGAAGGACCGCGGGTTCTGAAAGACCAGGCTGCGGTCGTTTGTCATCTGGTTTTCACATTCCCGGCGGGCTTCGTCCCGCCGGGATTTTTTGCGCCGTTTTGCGACTGGATTTTCATTGGGGAATTGCAATCTGCGGCGGGGCGTGATACAATAAGCCGCATAAAGAAACCATAATGGGAATGCCGCAAAAGCGTTAAGATTCCGTAAAGAGAATGGCAAAACGCTTGCACCGCCCTGGCGGCGGGGGCATTGATGAAGATACGCCGGACCGGCGGGAGAGACGGCCGGCGATTCCCCTGATGAAGACTTCGGAATGAAACGCCGGAAGGGCGTGTGGAGGGAACTATGAATATCGTAGTCATCGGAATCGGAAAAGTGGGCTATGTCCTGCTCCAGCAGCTTTGCCAGGAGGGACACAACGTGGTGGCGGTGGACCGGAACGCGGCGCTGCTCCATGTGTGCCAGGATAAGCTGGACGTGGCCATGGTGGTGGGCAACGGCGCCTCAGTGGAGGTCCAGCGGGAGGCCGGCGTGGAGACGGCGGACCTGATGGTGGCCGTGACGGACAGCGACGAAGTGAACCTGCTGTGCTGCCTGGCGGCCCACCGGCTGGGCTGCTCCAACGTCATTGCCCGTGTCCGGAATCCGGAGTACGACCAGCAGATGGATCTGCTGAAAAACGACCTGGGCCTGAGCTTCTCCATCAATCCGGAGAAGACGGCGGCCTATGAGATCTTCCACCTGCTCCAGTTCCCCACGTTCCTGAAGCGGGAGTTCTTCTCCGGCGGCAGAACGGAGATGGCGGAGGTCCTGATCCCCAAGGACAGCCGGCTGTCCGGCCGGCGGCTGGATCAGATCGGCGACATCCTGCGCCACCGGGCCATCATCTGCGCCGTGGATCGCCACGGGGAGATCGTGATCCCCTCCGGCGCCTTTGAACTGCAGGCCGGGGACAAGATCACCATCAGCGCCGCCTCCCGGGAGATGCCCCAGCTCATCAACCAGTGCGGCATCAAGACCCGGAAGATCAACCGGGTGCTCATCATAGGCGGCAGCACCATTGCGGCGTATCTCACTAAGCTGCTGCTGGAGGCCCGGGTATCCGTGGCCATCATCGAGGAGTCTCACGCCCGGTGCGAGCGGCTGTGCGAGATGCTGCCCGGCGCCGCCGTCATCTGCGGCAACGGCACAGAGCAGAGCCTGCTGCTGGACGAGGGCATCAAGGACGCTGACGCCGTTGTAACTCTGACGGGCATCGACGAGGAGAACTTCCTGGTGTCCATGTTCGCCAACCATCTGGGCGTGCCCAAGACTATCACCAAGATCAACCGTCTGGAGTACAGCGACGTCTTCGCCGGAACCGGCATCGACACCATCGTCAGCCCCAAGCTGCTGACCTCCAACCAGATCGTCCGGTACGTCCGGGCGGTGGGCGCCTCCCGTGACGGCAGCGTGGAGACGCTGTACCGTATCGTGGGCGGCAAGGCGGAGGCCCTGGGCTTCACCGTCCCGGCGGAGGCGCCCTTCCTGGGCGTCCCCCTGTCCCAGCTCCATCTGAAGCCCAAGACGCTGGTGGCGTCCATCGTCCGGGGCCAGAAGGTCATCATCCCCCAGGGCGGCGACTGCCTTCTGGCCGGAGACTCCGTGGTCATCGTGGCGGAGGCGTACCGGGCGGTATCCAACCTGACGGATATCTTCGCGGACAGTGAGGGCTTTGCCAGATGAATTATCGTGCTGTTTTCCGCTACCTGGGCCAGGTACTGAGCATTGAGGCCCTGTTTATGCTGCCGGCCATGCTGGTCAGTGTGATCTATGGGGAATACGCCGGAGCAAAGACCTTTCTGCTCACCGCTGGACTGACCCTTCTTGTGGGCGTGCTCCTGTCCCGTATCCAGATCCGGGAGAATATCTACGCCAGAGAGGGCTTCGTCACGGTGGCCCTCAGCTGGATCGCCATGTCCTTCTTCGGCGCGCTGCCCTTCTGGTTCAGCGGCGCCATCCCCAGCTTTGTGGACGCCTGGTTCGAGACGGTGTCCGGCTTCACCACCACCGGCGCCAGCATCCTGACGGAGATCGAGGGTCTGCCCTACGGCATCCTCTACTGGCGCAGCTTCACCCACTGGCTGGGCGGCATGGGCGTGCTGGTGTTCCTGCTGGCCATCGTGCCCCTGGCCCGCGGCAACGGCGATACCCTGTTCCTCATGCGGGCGGAGAGCCCCGGCCCCTCCGTGGGCAAGATGACTCCCACCATCCGTCAGACCTCCAGAGCCCTGTACAAGATCTATGTGGTCCTCACGGTGCTGGAGACGCTGCTGCTGGTGGTAGGCGGCATGCCGCTGTTCGACTCCGTGGTCAACGCGCTGGCCACTGCCGGCACCGGCGGCTTCGCCATCAAGAACGCCAGCATCGCCGCCTATCCGGAACCCTATTTCCAGGCGGTCATCGCCATCTTTATGGCGCTGTTCGGCGTGAACTTCAATATTTACTACCTGATCCTGCTGAAAAATTTCCGAAGCATCTGGAAGAATGAGGAGCTGCGGGCCTATCTGGGCCTGATGCTGGGCGCCACCATCGTCATCGGCATCAACATCCTGCCCATGTACCATGCCCAGGCCCACACCACCAGCAGGGCCTTCCTAGACAGCTTCTTCCAGGTGGCCTCCATTATGACCACCACCGGCTTCGCTACGGCGGACTTCAACCTGTGGCCCCAGCTGTCCCGTCTGATCCTGGTGCTGCTGATGTTCTTCGGCGCGTCCGCCGGCTCCACCGGCGGCGGCATCAAGATTTCCCGCATGCTGATCCTGGGCAAGCACATGAAGCGGGAAATGCTGACCATGCTCCGCCCCCGCAGCGTCCATATCGCCCGGATGGACGGCAAGACTCTGGAGGAGGATACCATCCGGGGCACCTCTGCCTTCCTGGTGGCCTACTGCGCCATCTGCATGCTGTCCATGCTGCTGATCTCTTTGGATAATTTCAGCATGGAGACCACAGTGACCTCCGTCATCTCCTGCATCAACAACATCGGCCCCGGCCTGGACATGGTGGGTCCCACGGGGAATTTCAGCCAGTTTTCCGTGTTCTCCAAGCTGGTGCTGTCGCTGGACATGCTGTTTGGCCGGCTGGAGATCTTCCCCATGCTGCTGCTGTTCTCCAACCAGGTCTGGAAGAAGCGGGTGTAAAAGCCATCCCCGTATACAACAAAGAACGGACTGCCGGTTGGCAGTCCGTTCGTTCTTTTCAAAGAGTGTTTTCGGAGAGAAACCCATCCGGGAAGCGGCCGGTACGCGCCCGCTCTGCTCTGCGGGAGAGACTCGGCGCAGCGTGAAAATGGCCGGGCGAAGCCGCCCGGCCATTCATTCAGATTTCTGCGCAAAGCGCGGATGCTCAGCTCCGCTTGCCGGAGTTGGTGGTATCCTTCAGCAGCACGTCGTGGGCGCCGCCCTCCACGATGGAGACGGAGGACACCAGGGTCAGCTTGGCCTTGTCCCGCAGCTCAGGGATGGACAGGGCGCCGCAGTTGCACATGGTGGAACGGACCTTGGCCAGGGTGGTGGCCATGCCGTCGGCCAGGGAACCGGCGTAGGGGACGTAGGAGTCCACGCCCTCCTCGAAGGAGAGCTTGGCGGCGCCGCCCAGATCGTAGCGCTGCCAGTTCCGGGCGCGGGCGCTGCCCTCGCCCCAGTACTCCTTCATATAGCTGCCGCCGATGAGCACCTTGGCGGAGGGGGATTCGTCGAACCGGGAGAAGTACCGGCCCAGCATACAGAAGTCCGCGCCCATAGCCAGGGCCAGGGTGATGTGATAGTCCTGGACGATGCCGCCATCAGCGCAGATGGGCACGTACACGCCGGTCTCCTCGAAGTACTTGTCCCGCTCCCGGGCCACGTCGATGACCGCCGTGGCCTGGCCGCGGCCGATGCCCTTGGTCTCGCGGGTGATGCAGATGGAGCCGCCGCCGATGCCGATCTTCACGAAGTCGGCCCCGGCGTCCGCCAGGAAGCGGAAGCCCTCGCCGTCCACCACGTTGCCGGCGCCCACCTTCACGGTGTCGCCGTAGGTCTCCCGGACCCACTCCAGGCAGCGCTTCTGCCAGACGGAATAGCCCTCGGAGGAGTCCATCACCAGCACGTCGGCGCCGGCCTCCACCAGAGCGGGGACCCGCTCCTTATAGTCACGGGTGTTGATGCCCGCGCCCACCACGTAGCGCTTCTGGCTGTCCAGCAGCTCCAGGGGGTTGCCCTTGTGGGTGTCATAGTCCTTCCGGAACACGAAGGCCACCAGATGGCCGTCCGCCGTGACGATGGGCAGAGCGTTGAGCTTCCGGTCCCAGATGATGTCGTTGGCAGTCTTCAGGCTGGTTCCCTCAGGGGCGGTGATGAGCTTCTCCATGGGCGTCATGAACTCGGACACGGGAACGGAGGGGTCCATACGGCTGACGCGGTAGTCCCGGCTGGTGACCAGGCCCAGCAGCTTGCCGGTGCCGGTGCCATCGTCGGTGACGGCCATGGTGGAGTGGCCGGTGCGCTCCTTCAGAGCCAGCACGTCCGCCAGGGTGTCGGTGGAGCGGAGATTGGAGTCGCTGTACACGAAGCCAGCTTTGTAGGCCTTGACCTTCCGCACCATCTCCGCCTGCTGCTCGATGGGCTGGGACACATAGATGAAGGCGATGCCGCCCTCACGGGCCAGGGCAATGCCCATCTTCTCACCGGAAACCGCCTGCATGACGGCGGAGACCATGGGGATGTTCATGGTCAGGGGGCACTCCTCGCCCTTCCGGTACTTCACCACCGGGGTCTTCAGGGACACGTTGGCGGGAATGCAGTTCTCATCGGAATAGCCGGGCACCAGCAGGTACTCGCTGAAGGTGCGGGAGGGTTCGTTGAAAAAATATGCCATAGGGCCACCTCAATTCTTTCAATTTGCACTGGTTTTGCATTAGGATACCACGGATTTCTGAAAAAGCAAGGCTTTTTTCTCAGCACTGTCCAAAAATCTTCCGGGTGCCCGGGCCGGACGCTCCGGAAAACGGGGCGTTGTGCCGTATTCCATTCCGCGGGGGGCCGGGATTGCGGGCCGCGGCCGCCCGGGGGCAGTTATATAACTTAACCCTTGGGGTCTCGCACAGATTTATGTG
>NZ_JBQHUP010000051.1:0-17036 GCF_052065175.1 Dysosmobacter sp. HCP28S3_G4
CGCGCCGCCCCGCCTGCGCGGGGGCCTGCGTGGACTTGCCTATGGAGGTTATCCGAACTATGACGAAACAGAGCAACATCCGAAACTTCAGCATCATCGCCCACATTGACCACGGCAAGTCCACGCTGGCGGACCGGCTGCTGGAGAAGTGCAACGCCGTCTCCCAGCGGGAGATGGAGAGCCAGCTGCTGGACAACATGGACCTGGAAAAGGAGCGGGGCATTACCATCAAGGCCCGTGCCGTGAAGCTGAACTATCATGCCCAGGACGGCCAGCTCTACGAGCTGAACCTCATCGACACGCCGGGCCATGTGGACTTCAACTACGAGGTCTCCCGCTCCCTGGCCGCCTGCGAGGGCGCGGTGCTGGTGGTGGACTCCACCCAGGGCGTGGAGGCCCAAACCCTGGCCAACACCTATCTCGCCATGGAGCACGATCTGGAGATCCTGCCGGTGTTCAACAAGATCG
The DNA here is from genome assembly GCF_052065175.1 of Dysosmobacter sp. HCP28S3_G4. NCBI lineage: Bacteria > Bacillati > Bacillota > Clostridia > Eubacteriales > Oscillospiraceae > Dysosmobacter > Dysosmobacter sp. HCP28S3_G4. Next base: position 469 of record NZ_JBQHUP010000051.1, read on the forward strand.
ACCTGCCCGCCGCCGACCCCCTGAAGGCTAAGCATGAGGTGGAGGACATCATCGGCCTGCCCGCCATGGACGCGCCGGAGATCTCCGCCAAAATGGGCATCAACATCGACGCCGTGCTGGAAGACATCGTGAAGAACGTGCCCCCTCCCTCCGGCGACATCAACGCGCCGCTGAAGGCCCTGATCTTCGACAGCCAGTACGACAGCTACCGGGGCGTCATCGTCTACATGCGGCTGAAGGAGGGCACCCTCCGGGTGGGCCAGACGGTGAAGCTCATGGCCACCGGCGCCGTCTATCAGGTCATCGAGTGCGGCCATCTGCTGCCCCTGGGCCTGGAACCCTGTCAGTCGCTGGAGGCCGGCGAGGTGGGCTACTTCACCGCCAGCATCAAAAACGTGGCGGACACCCGTGTGGGCGACACCGTCACCGACGCCGCCGCGCCCGCGGCGGAGCCCCTGCCGGGCTACCGGCCCGTGCAGTCCATGGTCTACTGCGGCATCTACACCGAGGACGGCAGCAAGTTCCCGGACCTGCGGGACGCTCTGGAGAAGCTGCGTCTCAACGACGCCTCCCTCAGCTTTGAGCCGGAGACGTCGGCGGCTCTGGGCTTCGGCTTCCGCTGCGGCTTCCTGGGAATGCTCCACATGGAAGTCATCCAGGAGCGGCTGGAGCGGGAATTCGACCTGGATCTGGTGACCACCCTGCCCTCCGTCATCTATCATGTCTACAAGACCGACGGCTCCATGGTGACGGTGGACAACCCCCACAACTATCCGGACCCCGCCTCCATTGAGCACGCGGAGGAGCCCTATGTGAAGGTCTCCATCATCGCCCCCAACGAGTACGTGGGCAACATCATGCCCATGTGCCAGAACCGCCGGGGCGAGTTCAAGGACATGCAGTATCTGGACACCAATCTGGTGGAGCTCCACTATCAGATGCCCCTGAACGAGATCATCTACGATTTCTTCGACACCCTGAAGGCCAACACCAAGGGCTACGCCTCCCTGGACTACGAGCTGTCCGGCTACCGGCCCAGCGAACTGGTGAAGGTGGACCTGCTGCTGAACGGCGACCAGGTAGACGCCCTGAGCTTTATCGCCCACAAGGACAAGGCGTATCCCCGGGCCCGGCGGCTGTGCGAGAAGCTGAAGGACAACATCCCCCGCCAGCTGTTCGAGATCCCCATTCAGGCGGCCATCGGCGGCCGCATCATCGCCCGGGAGACGGTGAAGGCCATGCGGAAGGACGTGCTGGCCAAGTGCTACGGCGGCGACGTCACCCGGAAGAAGAAGCTGCTGGAAAAGCAGAAAGAGGGCAAGAAAAAGATGCGGAGTCTGGGTACCGTCCAGGTCCCCACCGAGGCCTTCCTGGCCGTCCTCAAGCTGGACGAGGAGTGATGTTCGTTTCTCCCCACCGCCAGACGGTATAAAGCGATATACAGAGAAAGGAGCTTCCTATGTTTTTCTTCGCCCCGTTTTTTGCGGCGCCCGCGCTGTACATTTTGGGCATCTATGTGCTGGCGGCCGTTCTGCCGGCGGTGTTTCTGCTGCGCTATATCTACCGGAAGGACACGGTGGAGCCGGAACCACCCCTTCTGCTGATACGGCTCCTTTTTATGGGCGTCATCGCGGCGCTGATCTCCATTGTGCTGGAATCGCTGGGTGAGAGCATCCTGAATGCTCTGGTGGATCCCGGCAGCCCCTGGTACACGGTCCTGCTGGCCTTTTTCGTGGTGGCGGTGGTGGAGGAGGGCACCAAGTTCTTCTTCCTGAAGCGCCGCACCTGGTATGACCCTAACTTTAACTACAGCTTTGACGGTATCGTCTACGCGGTGTTCGTCTCCCTGGGCTTCGCCGCGTATGAGAACATCCAGTACGTTATGAGCTATGGACTCTCCGTGGCCCTGCCCCGGGCCCTGCTGGCCGTCCCCGGACACATGGGCTTCGCCGTGTTCATGGGCGTCTTCTATGGCCGGGCAAAGCTGCGGTTCGATCTGGGCGACAAGCCGGGCTGCAAGGCCAATCTGCGGGCGGGCTATCTCGTCGCCGTGTTCCTCCACGGCTTCTATGACGCCTGCGCCATGTCTGGCACCGCCCTGGCCACCGTGGCGTTCGTGATCTTCGTGGTGGTCATGTATCTGGTGGTGTTCCGCCTGATCCGCCGGGAGTCCCTTCAAGATACGCCGGTCTGATACTGATTTCAAATAAAATGCTTTATTTGAAATCCCGCGTGCTTTGCACGCTGGTGCCGCACGTGCCGCGGATCACCACGTCTCATAAAAACCTGACGCGCTTTGCGCTATAAAAAGCTTTTCAAGCTTTTTATCAGGTTTTCGTATGATACAATCTCTGCTGTAAAAACCGCCGGAGGTTCGCGCCTCCGGCGGTTTTTTGTTTGATCGTCCGGGTGGCGTTCACTTTCCCCTCAGCCAGCCCAGCAGGCCGTGTCCGTGCCCGCCGGCTCGCAGCCGTTTCAGGGCCTCTCCGGCCTCCTTGCAGCCGCCGGCGGAGGCCTGTCGGTACAGCTCCATGGCCCGGTGGCGGTCCTTCCGCACGCCGGTGCCCTGTTCGTAGCACCGGCCCAGACGGTACTCGCCCATGTGGTTCCCCGCATCGGCGGCCTGACGGTACAGCTCCACGGCCTTTTCCGGGTCCTGGGGCACGCCCCGGCCCTCCTCGCACATACAGCCCAGGCTCTCCATGGCGGTGGGATTCCCCCGGTCCGCCGCCTGACGGTACAGCTCCACAGCCCGCTCCAGGTCCTGCTCCACGCCGTAGCCGTGTTCATAGCAGTCCGCCATATTGTTGATGCCCACCACGTTTCCCTGGTCTGCCGCCTGACAGTACAGGCGGAACGCCTGGTCGTAGTCCTGCTCCACGCCGTAGCCCATGTAATAGAAGTAGCCCAGGTTGCACTGGGCGGACGCGAGGCCCTTGTCCGCCGCCTGACGGTAGTATTCCACGGCCTTCTGATAGTCCCTCGGCATCCCGATGCCCTCGTAGCAGCAGACACCCAGCTTGTACAGCGCGGAGGCATAGCCCTGTCCGGCGGCCTGGCGGTAGAACTCTACGGCCCGGGCCGGGTCCTTTTTCACGCCGTAGCCGTACTGATAGCACTCTCCCACGAAATACTGTCCTCTGGCCTGCCCGTTGGCTGCGGCCCGGGAGAACCAGTCAAAGGCCAGGTCGTTGTTTTCCTCCACGCCGCTGCCGTGGTAGTAGAGGAAGCCCAGATTGCACTGCGCCCGGGCGTAGCCCATGTCCGCCGCCTGACGGTACAGCCGCGCCGCCTCCGCCTTGTCCTCCGCCACGCCTTTCCCCAACTCGTAGCACAAGCCCAGGTTGCAGATGGCCGGGGCATAGTCCTGGTCCGCCGCGGCGCGATAGAAGTCCGCTGCCTTTTCCGGATCCTTCTCCGTGCCGTAGCCGTAGTCATAGCACTCGCCCGCCAGACTCTGTGCCCGGGCATGGCCCTGCTCCGCCGCCTTCAGGAACCACTCCAGAGCCTGCTTCTCGTCCTCCTCCACAGCGATGCCGTTCAGGCAGAAGAAGCCCAGATTGCACTGGGCACGGGCCAGCCCCTGCTCCGCCGCCAGACGGTACAGCCGCGCCGCCTCCGCCTTGTCCTCCGCCACGCCCTTGCCCAGCTCATAGCACAGCCCCAGGGCGCACTGTCCGTCCGGATATTCCTGTTCAGCGGCCTGACCGTAGAATTCCACAGCCTTCTCCGGATCGCTCTCCACGCCGTAGCCGTACTCGTAGCACTCGCCCACGAAATACTGGCCTCTGGCGTAGCCCTGGTCCGCCGCCTTGGAGAACCACTGAAAGGCCTGCGCATTGTCCTCCGGAACGCCAATGCCGTGATAACAGAAGAAGCCCAGGTTGCACTGGGCCCGGGCCAGTCCCTGTTCCGCCGCCAGACGGTACAGCCGCGCCGCCTCCGCCTTGTCCTCCGGCACCCCTTCGCCCAGCTCATAGCACAGCCCCAGGGCACACTGTCCGTCGGGATACTCCCGCTCCGCCGCGGCGCGATACAGCTCTGCGGCCTTTCCCATGTTCCGCTCCGTGCCGCAGCCGTTCTCCCAGCACTGTCCGGCCAGGAACTGTGCCCGGGGATAGTCCTGCTCCGCCGCCCTGGAGAACCATTGGAACGCCTGCCGGTCATCCTCCTCCACGGCGATGCCCCGATAGTAGAAGAAGCCCAGATTGCACTGAGCCGGAGCGTGGCCCTGTTCTGCCGCCAGACGATACAGCCGCGCCGCCTCCGCTTTGTCCTCCGGGACTCCCTCGCCCAGCTCATAGCACAGCCCCAGGGCGCACTGGCCGCCGGGATGGCCCTGCTCCGCCGATTTCTGGTAGAGGACCACCGCCCGTTCCAGGTCCTTCTCCGCGCCGTAGCCGTACTGAAGGCACTCCCCCGCCAGGAACTGGGCCCGGGCGTAGCCCTGCTCCGCCGCCTTTAAAAACAGCGCCAGGGCCTGCCGGTCGTCCTCCTCCACAGTGATGCCGTGGTAGTAGAAAAAACCCAGGTTGCACAGGGCCGGAGCGTAGCCCTGCTCCGCCGCCTGACGGTACAGCCGCGCCGCCTCCAGCTTGTCCTCCGCTGCCCCCTTGCCCAGCTCGTAGCACAGCCCCAGGGCACACTGGGCCGGGGGATAGTCCTGCTCCGCCGCGGCCCGGTAGAGCCGGAGCGCCTTCTCTAGGTCCTCCTCCGTGCCGTAGCCGTAGTCATAGCACTGACCGGCCAGATACTGGGCGCGGGGATACCCCTTTTCCGCCGCCTTCAGGAACCATTGCAGCGCCTGAGCGTTGTCCTCCTCCACGCCGTTGCCCCGGTAATAGCAGTAGCCCAGGGAACACTGGGCCGGAACAAAGCCCTGCTCCGCCGCCCGGCGGTACAGCGCCAGCATCCGGCCCCAGTCTTTGGGCACGCCGTAGCCGTGCTCATAGCACTCGCCCAGCAGGAACAGCGCCCGGGAAAAGTCCTGCTCCGCCGCCTTTTCAAACCAGGACACCGCCTGGACGTCGTCCTCCTCCACGGCGATGCCGTGATAATAGAAGAAGCCCAGATTGCACTGGGCCGGCGCGTAGCCCTGCTCCGCCGCCAAGGCATACAGCTCCGCCGCCTTCTCCTTGTCCAGCGGGACGCCGCTGCCCAGCTCATAGCAAAGGCCCAGGGCGCACTGGGCCGGCGGAAAGCCGGCGTCCGCCGCCTCCTGATAGAGCTCCGCCGCCCGATGGGGGTCCCGCTCCACGCCGACGCCCCGCTCATAGCACACGCCCAGATTCAGCTGGGCGTTGATGCTGCCGCCCTGGGCGGCCTGCTGAAACCAGTAGGCGCCCTTCCGCTCATCCTTCGGTGCGCCCTGAGAGCCCTCCATATAGCAGGCAGCCAGCCGCTCCTGGGCCTCCAGATCGCCGTCCTCCGCGGCGGCCATGAGATTGTGGAGATCTTCCTGCTTCTGATGCAGGGACGCCGCGGCGCTTTTCAAGAACTCCGGATTGATATAGATGATCTCCTGGGAGCCGTCCTCCCGGAGCGGCTCCCTGCCGTTTTCGTTGTCAGCCATGTGTCTCCTCCGTAGGATCAGATCTTCAGCAGACGGTAGGCCTGCTCCACGATGCGGTAGGCAGGTGTCTCCAGCTCCGCCGCGGCCCGCTTCAGCTCCTTCCGGATGTCCAGATGTTGGGGACAGTGCTGCTCGCACTTACCGCAGCCCACGCAGTGCCGGACGCCGGTGGACTGCCGCCGCATGGCGGTGGTCTGCATATACTCCCGGCAGGCCTTGCCCTTTCCATCGATGCCTACCTCATTCCAGCACCGGAATACGCCGGGGATGTCCACGCCCCTGGGGCAGGGCTGGCAGTAGCCGCAGCCGGTGCAGCCCACCCGCAGGGCCCCGCTGATCTCCCGCTTCAGTCCGGCAATGAGGGCCCGGTCCTCCTCCGTGAACTCCCCGGCCCGGGCCTCCGAGGCGATACGGCAGTTTTCCGCCACCATCTCCAGGGAGTTCATGCCCGACAGGACGCAGGTGACGCCGGGCTGGTCCCACAGCCACCGCAGTCCCCACTCGGCGGCGGAGCGGCCCTTTCCCTCTTTCTCCAGCAGTTCCTTTGCCGCCGGAGGCAGCTGATTGGCCAGCCGTCCGCCCCGAAGGGGCTCCATGATGATGACGGGGATACCCCGGGCGGCCGCCGTCTCCAGTCCCCTGCGGCCCGCCTGGGTGGTCTCGTCCATATAGTTGTACTGGATCTGGCAGAAGTCCCAGTCGTAGGCGCTCAGCACCTCCAGAAAGGCGGCGGTGCCGCCGTGGAAGGAGAAGCCGATATTCCGGATCTGGCCCGACGCCTTCTTCTCCGCGATCCACTCCTCGATGCCGAAGCTCCGCAGCTTCTCCCAGGCACTGACGTCCGCCAGCATATGCATGAGGTAGAAGTCCACATGGTCGGTGCACAGCCGCTTCAGTTCCTCGTCGAAGCAACGGTCGATGCCCTTCCGGGAGCGGATGAGATACTGGGGCAGCTTGGTGGCGATCAGCACACGGTCCCGGCACTGGTTCCGCCGCAGGATCTCGCCCACCGCCGCCTCGCTGCCGGGATAGATATAGGCGGTGTCCAGATAGTTCACACCGGCGTCGATGGCCGCCATCAGCTCCCGCTCCGCCTTGTCCAGATCGATCCCGCCGCCGCTGCGGGTGAACCGCATACAGCCGTAACCCAGCAGAGAGATCTGCTCACCGTGTTTTCCCATTCGATACTGCATACCGACTCCTCTATTCTCAAAAATGCCCCTGCCCCCGGCAGCGGGGCGGTCTTTCTTTCCGCGCTCCGGCGGTCAGCCGGAGTGCTATCCAACAACGTCCATTATACCGGACATGGAGGCCGCTTGCAATGTCCAACTGGGAAAATGCACAAAAAGTATGACCTTTCCGGCGAAAAAACTCTGTGGAAACGGCGGTAAATATTTCAATAAAAGCGGTTGACTCGCGCATAAAAATAGCGGATAATAGCGAACAATAAATAAATATGCAAATTTGAAATAGGAGAGAGAGTATGGAAAAGGCATATTTGGTGCTGGAGGACGGCCAGGTGTTTGAGGGTTGCCGGTTCGGCGCCATGTCGGACACCGTGGGCGAACTGGTATTCACCACCGGCATGTGCGGCTACATTGAGACGCTGACCGACCCCAGCTACGCCGGACAGATCGTTTTGCAGACCTATCCGCTGATCGGCAATTACGGCATCATGGAAGAGGACTTCGAGGGGAACTGCGCCGTCCGGGGCTATGTGGTCCGGGAGTGGTGCGGGAGCCCCTCCAATTTCCGCGCGCAGTACGATCTGGACACCTTCCTGAAGGAGCGGAACGTGCCGGGCCTGTACGGCGTGGACACCCGGGAGCTGACCCGCATTCTGCGGGAGCACGGCGTTATGAACGCATCCATCTGCAGTGAGATCCCCGCGGACCTGACTCCCATCAAGCTGTACGCCGTCCAGGGCGTGGTACGGGCGGTCACCAGTCCGGCCCCCAGCGCCCATCCGGCGGAGGGCGTGGAGAAATACCGGGTCTCCCTCATCGACTACGGCGCCAAGCGGAACATCGTCCGCAGCCTTCAGCAGCGGGGCTGTACGGTCACGGTGCTGCCCGCCTCCGTCTCCGCGGAGGAGGTCCTGGCCGGACACCCCGACGGCGTCATGCTGTCCAACGGCCCCGGCGACCCCTCCGAGAATACCTTTGAGATCGAACAGATCAAAAACCTTCTGGGCAAGGTCCCCCTGTTCGGCATCTGTCTGGGCCATCAGCTGACGGCGCTGGCCGCCGGCGGCAGCACCTACAAGCTGAAGTACGGCCACCGGGGTGTCAACCAGCCCGTCCGGGATCTGGAGGGCCGCCGGACCTACATCACCAGCCAGAACCACGGCTACGCCGTGGACGGAAGCAGTCTGAAGACCGGCAAGGTGCGCTACATCAACGCCAACGACGGCACCTGCGAGGGCATTGACTATCCGGAGTGGAACGCCTTTACGGTGCAGTTCCATCCGGAGGCCTGCTCCGGCCCCAAGGACACCGGCTTCCTGTTTGACCGGTTTGTGGAAATGATGAAAGGTGGTGACCGGTAATGCCTCTCGATACCAGTATCAAGAAAGTCCTCGTCATCGGCTCCGGCCCCATCGTCATCGGCCAGGCCGCGGAGTTCGACTACGCCGGTGCCCAGGCCTGCCGGGTCCTGAAAGAGGCCGGGGTCAACGTGGTGCTGTGTAACTCCAACCCCGCCACCATCATGACCGATCAGGCCATGGCGGACGAGATCTATCTGGAGCCTCTGACGGCGGACACCATCAAGCGCATCATCAAAAAGGAGAAGCCCGACTCCATTCTGGCGGGCCTGGGCGGCCAGACCGGCCTGACGCTGGCCATGCAGCTGGACAAAGAGGGCTTCCTGAAGGAACAGGGCGTCCGCCTGCTGGGCACCGACGCCGCGGCCATCTCCCGGGCCGAGGACCGGGAACTGTTCAAGGAGGCCATGGCCGAGATCGGCCAGCCCGTCATCGCCTCGGACATCGCTGAGACTGTGGAGGACGCCCTGGCCGTGGCGGACCGCATCGGCTATCCCGTCATCGTCCGTCCCGCCTTTACCCTTGGCGGCGCCGGCGGCGGCGCGGCCAAGGACGCCGATGAGCTGCGCATTATCGCCCAGACGGGTCTGGACGCCTCACCCATCACCCAGGTGCTCATTGAAAAGGCCATCTTCGGCTGGAAGGAGATCGAGTTCGAGACCATGCGGGACAGCGCGGGCAACGTCATCGCCGTCTGCTCCATGGAGAATCTGGACCCGGTGGGCGTCCACACCGGCGACTCCATCGTGGTGGCCCCCACCCAGACCCTGTCCGACAAAGAGTTCCAGATGCTGCGGAAGGCCTCCCTGGACATCATCACCCATCTGGGCATCGTGGGCGGCTGCAACTGCCAGCTGGCCCTGAATCCCGACAGCTTCGAGTACGCCGTCATTGAGGTGAACCCCAGAGTCTCCCGCTCCTCTGCCCTGGCCTCCAAGGCCACCGGCTATCCCATCGCCAAGATCACCGCCAAGATCGCCCTGGGCTACACCTTGGACGAGATCAAAAACGACATCACCGGCAAGACCTGCGCCTGCTTCGAGCCTGCGCTGGACTACATCGTGGTGAAGATGCCCAAGTGGCCCTTCGACAAGTTCGCCGACGCCTCCCGGACCCTGGGTACCCAGATGAAGGCCACCGGCGAGGTCATGTCCATCGCCCCCAGCTTCGAGATGGCCCTGATGAAGGCCGTCCGGGGCGCGGAGATCGGCATGGACACCCTGAACCGCAAGCCCGACGAGGACGACACCGCCCCCATTGAGGAGCGGCTCCGCCGGGTAGACGACCACCGGCTGTTCACCATCTTTGAGGCCATGAAGTCCGGCGTGTCCCTGGATACCATCCATGACATCACGAAGATCGACCACTGGTTCCTCAGCCACATCCGGCGTCTGGCGGACTTTGAGCAGACGCTGGAGCGGGAGGGCCTGACGGCGGAGCTCTATGAACAGGGCAAGCAGTTCGGCTATCCCGACAGCGCCCTGCTGCGGCTCTCCGGCGCTCAGGCGCTGCCCTGTGAGAGCAAGGCCGCCGTCTACAAGATGGTGGACACCTGCGCCGCGGAGTTTGACGCGGAGACCCCCTACTTCTACTCCACCTTCGACCGCTTCTGCGAGTCCCGGACCTTCCCCCGGTCCAGAAAGCCCGTCATTATGGTGCTGGGCTCCGGCCCCATCCGCATCGGCCAGGGCATTGAGTTCGACTACTCCTCCGTTCACTGCGTCTGGACGCTGAAGCAGCTGGGCTATGAGGTGGTCATCGTCAACAACAACCCGGAGACCGTCTCCACGGACTACGACACCGCCGACCGCCTGTACTTCGAGCCCCTCTGCCCGGAGGACGTCATGCACATTATCGAGGTGGAGAAGCCCATGGGCGTGGTGGTGGCCTTCGGCGGCCAGACGGCCATCAAGCTCACCAAGTTCCTGGACAGCCGTGGCATCCGCATCATGGGCACCTCCGCCGAGTCCATCGACATGGCGGAGGACCGGGAGCGGTTCGACGAGCTGCTGGAGCGGTTCCACATCAAGCGGGCCGCGGGCCGTGGCGTGCTGGGCCTGGACGAAGCCCTGGCGGCGGCCCATGAGCTGGGCTATCCCGTGCTGCTGCGCCCCTCCTACGTCATCGGCGGACAGAACATGGTCATCGCCCACAACGACGGCGAGGTCCGCCGGTACATGGACATCATCCTCTCCGGCAAGATCGAGAACCCGGTGCTGGTGGACCAGTACCTCATGGGCACGGAGCTGGAGGTGGACGTCATCTCCGACGGCGCGGACGTGCTGATCCCCGGCATCATGCAGCACATCGAGCGCACCGGCGTCCACTCCGGCGACTCCATCGCCGTCTATCCCCCCTTCTCCATCGGCGACAAGATGCTCCACACCATCATCGATTGCTCCGAGAAGCTGGCCCTCTCCCTGAAGACCCGGGGCCTCATCAACATCCAGTATCTGATCTATCAGGGTGAGCTGTACGTCATCGAGGTGAATCCCCGGGCCTCCCGGACGGTGCCCTACATCTCCAAGGTCACCGGCGTGCCCATGGTGGATCTGGCCACCCGGGTCATGATCGGCCAGCCCCTGAAGTCCCTGGGCTACGGCACCGGTCTGTACCGGCAGCCTCCCTACGTGGCGGTGAAGGTCCCCGTGTTCTCCTTTGAGAAGATCACCGACGCCAACGCCGCCCTGTCCCCGGAGATGAAGTCCACCGGAGAGGTGCTGGGCCTGGGCAAGAATCTCCACGAGGCCCTGTTCAAGGGACTGCTCTCCGCGGGCTATCACGTGGAAAAGCCCGTCCGGGGCGGCGTGCTGATCTCTGTCAACCGCCGGGACCAGCCGGAGATCGTGGGCATCGCCCGGAAGCTGGACGACATGGGCTACAAGCTCTACGCCACCGACGGCACCGCCAAGGAGATCTCCCGTCTGGGCACCACCGTGGAGGTGGTGGGCAAGCTGGGCCGGGACAGCCGGGTCTTCCAGCTGCTGGAGGACGGCAAGATCGACTACGTCATCCTCACCGGCTCCACGGAGCCCAACTACATCCGGGACTTCATCCACCTGAACCACCGCTGCGTCCAGCTGGGCATCCCCTGCCTCACCTCTCTGGACACCGCCGGCGCCCTGGCGGACATTCTGGCCTCCCGGTACAACCAGAACAACACGGAACTGGTGGACATCTGCCACCTTCGGACGGAGCATCAGAAGCTCCCCTTCTCCAAGATCCAGGCCAGCGGCAACGACTACATCCTTCTGGAGAACTTCCACGGCGAGATCACCTGCCCGGAGTCCCTGTGCATCCTGTTCTGCGACCGGCACTACGGCATCGGCGCCGACGGCATCATCCTCATGGAGCCCTCTGAGACGGCGGACATCCGGATGCGGATGTTCAACGCCGACGGCTCCGAGAGCCCGGTGGCGGGCAACGCCCTGTCCTGCATTGTGAAGTACCTCTACGACAAGAACATCGTCCACAAGGAGACCATCACCATCGAGACGGACCGGGGCGTGAAGACCGTCACCCTCTACACCACCAACGGCAAGGTCACCTCCGCCTGTGTGGACATGGGCCGCGCCTCCCTGGACCTCTCCGCCCTCCGCCTGAACCTCCCGGTGAAGGAGGCCGTCAACTACCCGCTGACCGTGGGCGGGCAGGAGTACGCCGTTACCTGCGTGGACATCGGCAACCCCCACTGCGTGGTGTTTTGTCCCCGGGTGGACGCCGTGGATCTGAACACCGTGGGGCCCCAGTTCGAGTTCGCGGACTACTTCCCGGAGCGCATCAACACGGAGTTCGTCCGGGTGGTAAATCCCAGCACCATCAAGCTGCGGACCTGGGAGCGGGGCAGCGGCGAGACGCTGTCCTGCGGCTCCGGCGCCTGCGCGGCGGTGGTGGCCGCCGTGGCCACAGGCCAGTGTGAAAAAGGCCGGGACATCACCGTCAAGACCGGGGGCGGCGACCTGGTTGTGAATTATACCGACGACACGGTCCTGCTGGTGGGCGGCGCCAAGCTGGTCTACGAGGGCATCACCGAGTACTGATACGCCCCCGCGCTCCGGCGGCGGCACTTGACCGCCATGCCGGTCTGTATTAGAATAGAACCGCCCATCCGAGCAGCGAGAGGAGCCGGTACGCGCCGAACGTGCGTACCGGCTTCTTCACGGAATTTTGAAAAAGGAGCGCACATCCTGTGGAGCATCTTCCGAAAAAGCAGTTTCAGAGATCCGAATCCTTTCTGGTGAGTGCACTGCTGGCGGCGGCAGGCGGCCTGCTGGACGCCTACACCTATCTCAGCAGAGGCGGCGTGTTCGCCAACGCCGAGACCGGCAACATCGTCCTGCTGGGCCTTCATCTGGCCCGAGGCCAGTGGCGGGCGGCCGGTACGTATCTGCTTCCCATCCTGGCCTTTGCCGCCGGCGTGCTGGCGGCGGAGCTCATCCGGGACCGCCATCCCAACAGCGGCCGGTATCACTGGCGCCACACCATCCTGCTGGCGGAGATCGCCGTCATTTGTGTTGTAGCGTTCCTGCCGCTGGGCAGTTGGGACATGCCGTCCAACGCGATGGTGGCCTTCGTCTGCGCCCTGCAGGTGGAGACCTTCCGGAAGGTCCGGGGCAACGCCTTCGCCTCCACCATGTGCACCGGCAATCTCCGCAGCGGCACGGAGGCTCTGTACCATGGTCTGGTCCGCCGGGACCGGACGGCTCTGGAGAAGGCGCTGTGCTATTACGGCATCATCGGCTGCTTCATCGCCGGTGCCGCCCTGGGCGCGTTCCTCACCGGTCCCGCCCCTCAGCGGGCGGTACTGGGGGCGGCGGCTCTTCAGTCGGCGGCCTTTGTGCTGATGTGGGGCAGGGACGCCTCTCCCGCCTGAACTTTCCGGACAAAAAGCGGCGATGGAATTGACCGAAGGCGCTGGATTGTATTACAATGGGAGAAACCATCCCCGGAGGACCGCTGGGGAGATTGAAAGGAGCATCGCGTATGCGCTATTCCATTGAGGGAACGCCGCTGCCGGTGGCCATCTGCCAGCTGGAAGCCGGAGAATCCATGCTCACCGAGCGGGGCAGCATGAGCTGGATGAGCCCCAACATGCGGATGGAGACCACCACCCGGGGAGGCCTGGGAAAGGCCCTGGGCCGGATGTTCGCCGGAGAGGCCCTGTTCCAGAACCGCTACACCGCCCAGGGAGGTCCCGGCCTCATCGCCTTCGCCTCCAGCTTCCCCGGAGACATCCGGGCCTTCGACATCGCCCCCGGACGGGAGCTGGTGGTGCAGAAAAGCGGCTTTCTGGCCAGCGAGTCCACGGTGGAGCTGTCGGTTTTCTTCCAGAAGAAGCTGGGCTCCGGCTTTTTCGGCGGCGAGGGCTTCATCATGCAGAAGCTGTCCGGCCGGGGCACGGCCTTCTGTGAGTTCGACGGCTATGTGAAGCAGTACGACCTGGCGCCGGGCCAGTCCATTGTGGTGGACACCGGCTATCTCGCCGCCATGGACGCCTCCTGCTCCATCGACATCCAGTCAGTGCCCGGCATGAAGAACATTCTCTTCGGCGGCGAGGGCGTTTTCAACACCGTCATCACCGGCCCTGGCCGCGTCTGGCTCCAGACCATGCCGGTCAGTGCCGTGGCTGGCGCCATTCGTCCCTTCATCCCCACGGGAAACGGCGACTGATCCTGATTTCAAATCAACTTCTCCATACGGCAGAACGCCGCCCGGCCAGATGGCCGGGCGGCGTTTTCGTTATCTGTGTGCGGGCCTCACAGCGCCTCCGGGTCCAGGCCCGTGATGTACCGCCGGAGCATGTCGTAGGCGTGGTTGCAGGACACGTTGCGGATGCGGTCCCGGCGCTTGCGGCCCAGATCCAGCTTCCGGCAGTACGTCCCCGTGGGGGTAGCCAGTCCCACGAACACCAGCCCCACGGGATTTCCCCGCTCGTCGCTGTCCGGTCCCGCCACGCCGGTGACGGACACCGCCAGATCCGCCCCGGTGATTCGGGCGGCGCCCTCCGCCATGGCCCGGGCGGTGGGTTCGGACACCGCGCCGAACTCGTCCAGAATCTCCTGGGGCACCCCCAGGACGGAGGCCTTCACGGCGGTCCAGTAGCTCACCACGCCGCCCCGGTACACATCCGACGCCCCGGGCAGGGCGGTGATCTGCTGGGCGATCTGTCCGCCGGTGCAGGACTCGGCGGTGGCGAAGGTCATGCCCTTCTCCCGCAGCAGCTTCAGGCACTGCTCCGGCAGGCCGGACACGTCCACGCCGTACACATAGTCGCCCAGGGCGGCCTTCACCTCCTCCACCACCGGGGCCAGCATGGCCTCCGCCTCCGCCTGACTGGCGGCCTTGGCGGTGGCCCGGAGCCGCACCTCGGCGGGCTTGGCGTAGGTGGCCAGGGAGGGATTCTCCATCACCACCATCCGGTCGTGGAGGATCTCCTCCACGGAGGACTCTCCCAGTCCGAAGCACATGATATCCCGGGAGACGATGACATCTCCGCTGAGGGTCCTCAGATAGGGGATGGCGCAGCGGGTGGTCATGGTTTTGCACTCAAAGGGCGGGCCGGGGAGCATCAGTACATGGACGCCGCCGCTCTCAAAGGCGCAGCCGGGGGCAGTGCCCACGGCGTTGTCGAAGATGGTGCAGCCCACCGGCAGCTCCGCCTGCCGCTTGTTGTTCTCCGGCATCTCCCGGTGGAGGGACTCCCGGTAGAAGGTCTTCAGGTTCTCCACAATGTCCTCATGGAGCACCAGCTCCTGCCCGAACTCCTCGCAGATGGTCTGCTTGGTGAGGTCGTCATAGGTGGGGCCCAGGCCGCCGGTGGTAATGATGATGTCCGCCCGCTTCCGGGCGATGGCCAGGGCCTCCCGCAGCCGCTCCGGGTTGTCCCCCACCACAGTGTGCCAGAACACGTTGACGCCGATGCCGCTGAGCTCCTGGGACAGGAACTGGGCGTCGGTATTGGCGATATTGCCCAGCAGGATCTCCGTTCCCACCGCAATGATCTCCGCCGAATGTGCCATAGAAATGCCTTCTTTCGTTTTGATCTGAAATCCCGTGCTTTATGCCTCTGTCTCCGTCCCCCGGACGGTCATGGCGCCGTTGCTCTTGATGCGCACCCGCTTCACCCCGGCCAGGGACTTGGCCATCAGGGCCTCCACGTCCATTGCCGCCTCGGCGGCCTCCACATCCTCCAGATTGGGCCGGGTGCAGGGATGCCGGGGCGTGAACACGGTGCAGCAGTCCTCATAGGGCAGGATGGAGGTGTCATAGGTGCCGATGCGGCGGGACAGACGGATGATTTCCACCTTGTCCATGCCGATGAGGGGTCGCAGCACCGGCATCTCCGCCACGCTCTCCGTGACGCCCAGGGCCATCATGGTCTGGCTGGCCACCTGGCCCAGGGACTCGCCGGTCACAAGGGCCTTGGCCTGGACCTTCTTCGCCACAGCCTGACTGAGCCGCATCATGAACCGCCGCATGATCAGGGTGAAATACTCCTCCGGGCACTTCCGGCGGATCTCCTCCTGGATCTCCGTAAAGGGCACGATGTGAACCGTCAGCTGGCCGCACCAGGGCACCAGCAGCCGCGCCAGCTCCAGCACCTTGTCCTGGGCCTGCTGGGAGGTGTAGGGCGGGGACTCGAAGTGGACCATCTCCAGCCACACGCCCCGCCGGGCCATCATCCAGGAGGCCACGGGGCTGTCGATGCCGCCGGACAGCAGGCTCACCGCCTTGCCGCCCATGCCCACCGGCAGACCGCCGGCGCCCTCGGCGGCGGGGCCGTGGACGTAGGCCGCCTTCTCCCGTATCTCCACGAATACCGTCAGTTCCGGATGGTGGACGTCCACCGCCACGTCGGGAAACGCCTCCGCCAGCTCGCCGCCCACGGCCTGGGACAGCTGGATGGAGGTCATGGGATACCGCTTGTCCGCCCGCTTGCTCTCCACCTTGAAGCTCTTTGCCGAGGCGAAGGCGTCCGCCAGATAGTGCTTCGCCGTCTCCACGATCTCCGGCACCGTCTTGCCGCAGGGCACGGCCCGGGCCACCGCCGCCACGCCGAACACCTGGGTGCAGGCCTGCCAGGCGCTCTCCACGTCGCACTCGCCCAGCGGCTCCACATAGATGGTGGACTGCCGGGTGTACACCTGGAACCGCCCAAAGGGCCGGATGCGGCGGCTGACGTTGGATACCAGCTTGTCCTCAAAGGCGCTGCGGTTCAGTCCCTTCAGGACCACCTCGCCCAGCTTCAGCAACAGGATCTCCTGGGGCGCTCCGGCTGTGGAAGTCATAGTTTCAGTCATAGAAAACCTCCTACAATAATAATAATTACGGTTTAAGGCGCGGCAGCCAGCCGCGTCTTTTTCCATCTCAAAGCCGAAGCTGTTAGAATGAGAGAGTAAATGGCCTGACAGTTAAGACCTTGGGCTGACACGCCCGCACAGGAGTCCGTCA
>NZ_JBQHUP010000052.1:0-16426 GCF_052065175.1 Dysosmobacter sp. HCP28S3_G4
CAAGTGCAAGGTTTTTACCTGATTCTTGCGTTTTTTGATACTCTTATCATATCACAAATCAGCCTCAACAGCTTGCACTGTAAGGATTTTTCAATTATTCAGCAGACATTATAGTAGATATTTTACCGGAGCGTGCCCGTTTCCGGAGACGTTCTATGGAAAACGTCCACCGCTCCGCGGAGCAGCAGCCTGTGGCGCGTCTGCCGGATAGCGCCGGATGGACCGCGCAGGAACAGGCGGTCAGAGGCCGCAAGACTGCACAAAAAACGTCCCTGCCCGTTGGGGCAGGGTTCGTAAAACAGTTAAACCGACCTATGGTTACGATCATAGGTCGGTTTTTATGTTATGCACTGGCGCGGCAGCGCCCAGGGCTCCCTTGTGTAAAGGGAGGCTTTGGTGCGTCGCAAAATCGCAGATCGCACAGTACACCGGAAGGTGTATAGAAGTGCGCTCTTATCTGTTCGACAAACTGGAATTTACTTTGTTATCTCTGCGTGTCTTTGATTTTAGCATTAAACTTTTTTTCAACTGCTATTGTGAAAATAAGCGATGGCAACATACAAACACACATCAATACAAACATGCTCCTTGTATTGTAGCCTGCCTCATATAGTCTTGAAAAAATAAGACATGGGATTCCAAGCATCAACCATGATATACCGAGACATCTAATATACTTCTTTGTCCAATCGTATCCCTTGTATTTATTGTTTATGCGTTGCCAACCTAATAATCCAGCAAGGCCATAGAGCGTCCAAAATATGCCTAAATATAGCAAGACGTTCATATATCTGCTCTCCCTTCAAATCCCGATTTGTAGGTCTGTTCAGTACCATGCTATCACATAACAGGATCAAATACAAGAACAGCCACAGCAGAGCAAACTGCTGTGACTGTTGGCTGTCCTACGACCACCGCGCGTTAGGGCAGGGACGCATTTTCTTGATGAGCAGCTTACTGCATGATGTTCAGGATCAGGGTCAGCAGCACGAACACGGCGCCCACCCACTTGGTGGCTCTCGCCAGCTTGGCGTCGGCAGTCTTGGCCTTGTTCTTGGCCAGGAAGGAGTCAGCCACGCCGCCGATGGAACCGGACAGACCGGCGCTCTTGCCGGACTGGAACAGGACCACCAGAATCAGGAACAGGCCGCAGAGCACCTGCAGGATCACAACAGCTAAAAATGCACCAGTCATAAACGGAAACCTCCAAATCGTTCAACGGCGCTCTACTCCGCGCACGTTCTCATTTTACAGAGCTTTATTTTAGCATAGTCTTTCGGGAATAGCAAGGGAAAAGCCGCTTTTTTTCAAAAATTCTCCCACAATAAAAAAATTCAAAAAATCAGAACAAATGTTTGCAAACCGTCCGGAAATGTAGTATCATACCATCGAACAAGTGTTTTTACTGCCGCGTTCCAAAGGAGGAAAATCATGCGGGAACTTTCCAAAATGCAGCAGAGGATCTATGATTACCTGGCGGACTTCATCCGGGAACAGGGTTACGCCCCCTCCGTCCGGGAGATCGGGGAGGCCGTGGGATTGAAGTCTCCCTCCACCGTCCACTTCCACCTGAAGCATCTGGAGGAGGCGGGCTACATCGAGAAGGGGGCCGGAAAGGGCCGCGCCATCGCCCTGACCCGTCGGGACGAACCGGAAGCTCCCGCTGCCGTGCCGGAGCCTCCGGCGGACCGGGTGCCCATCCTGGGTAACGTGGCCGCGGGCAGCCCCATTCTGGCGGAGGAGTGCATCGAGGACTATCTGGCCTTCGACACCGGCGGCAGGCCGGAGGAGTACTTTGCCCTCCGCGTCCGGGGCGACTCCATGATCAACGCCGGGATCCTCAGCGGCGATCTGGTGGTGGTGCGCCGTCAGCCGGTGGCCAACAACGGCGAGATCGTGGTGGCGCTGCTGGAGGACGAGGCCACGGTGAAGCGGTTCTCCCGCCGGAACGGCCATGTTTGGCTGCTGCCGGAGAACGAGGACTATCAGCCCATCGACGGTACATACGCCAGCATCCTGGGCCGGGTCATCGCCGTGATCCGCAGATACGACTGACAGCTGACCGATCACACCCGCCTGCCGCAAGCAGGCGGGCGTTTTTTGCCCGCGTCCGGGAAATGGGGAAAATTTTCTGTGGGTGGGAACATTCCGTCGTATCCAGACGTGTTGCAGATGAAAGCTGCTTTCAAAACACAGGAGAGGAGGGGCCCGGAATGGAACAGGAGCGTTTTCTCCGGGACGTCATGGCGGCCCACGGGGATATGGTGTACCGGCTGGCCCTGTGCCGTATGCAGAACGTCCAGGATGCGGAGGACGTATATCAGGACGTGTTCCTGCGGCTGCTCCAGGAGCCGGACCGGGACTGGGACGGCGAGCATCTGAAAGCGTGGCTCATCCGCACCGCCCTGAACCGCTGCGCGGATCTGCACCGGTTCCGTCTGCGGCGCCCGGTGCTACCCCTGGAGGCCGTCCCGGAGCTGGCGGGCGAAACCGACCGTCAGGCGGCGGAGCTGTGGGAGGCGGTGGGCCGTCTGCCGGAGAAGCTGCGGACGGTGGTGCATCTCCACTACGCCGAGGGCTACGGCACGGAGGAGACCGCCCGGCTGCTGGGCGTCCCCGCGGCCACGGTCCGCACCCGGCTCCGCAGGGCCCGTCTGAAGCTGAAAGACCTGTTGGGAGGTTATGATGATGGAGAATGACTATCGGAAGCTGACAGAACGCATCACCGTTCCCGAAGAACTCAACGGCCGGGTGCTGGACGCCGCCCGGAGGACGGAGCGGGCCGGAACGAGCCGTCCGGCGGGACGGCGGTGGCGTCCTCTGCTGCGGGGGGCGGTGTGCGCCGCCTGCGCCCTGGCGCTGGTGCTGGGCACTGTGCGTCCGCGTCCGGCGGAGGAGCGTGTGACGTATGATGAGGGCCTGCCGGTGCCCCTGGCGTACACCTTCGGCCTGACCGCCCTGGCGGCGGACACCGGGGAGACGGCAGCGCCCAACGCCAACGGCGGGCTGGCCTTTGCCCTGGGGATGGATCCGGAGCGGCGGATCTCCACCGGCAGCGGCAGCTATACGGGGTGCCTGCTGGAGCTCACCGGCCAGGGCATCCGGCAAGTCTCTCTGACCCTGGACCGGGGGGAGTTTTACCGCTGGCGGGAGCAGACGGGCCTGACGGAGCAGGAGGCAGAGACGCTGATGCTGTCCTGCAAGGCCGGGGGAGGAACATGCCACATGACACAAGAGGGCGCGGACGGCAGCTGGACCTTCCGGGAGATGACTCGTTTGGGCGCTCAGGTGACGGAGGACTATGACCCGGCGGCGCGCTACGGCCTGTGGGTGGATGTCCCCTGGGGCGGGTCGCGGGAACAGGACATTGAAGCGACGGTCCGGGCCTGCCTGGACGCCCTGGACGGGGCGGCGCTGGAGGTGACGGCCCTCTTTGAGGACGGGGCGGAGCGGTCCGCCCGCTACCGTCTGTCCGCGGGGGCGCTGTCGCGGACGGAGAACGAGGACGGCAGCGTCTCCCTGCTGCCCGCCCTGGAGGGTGAGACCGGCGCGTACTGCGGCCTCTACGCCGCGTCTGAGACGGACAGCCGCTGGTTTGCCTGGCCGGTGGAGGGCAGCCGCACTGTCAGTCTCAGCTTTCCCTACGGCGCCGCCAACGGCCGTTTCCACAGCGGCATCGACATCCCGGCGGAGCAGGGAACGCCCGTTCTGGCGGCAGCGGACGGCACCGTTGCCGAGGCGGGGTACAGCGCGGAGCGGGGGAACTATCTGGTGGTGGACCACGGCGGCGGCCTGACCACGCTGTACGGCCAATGCCTGCACATCGACGCGGCGGAGGGGGATACCGTGAAGGCCGGGGAGCGGATCGCCGCCGTGGGCTCCACGGGGATGTCCACCGGCCCCCATCTCCACTTTGAGGTCCGGCAGGACGGCCAGGCCCAGAATCCGGTGGCCTATTTCGACAGCGCCATCCGGGAGACGCTGCGGGCGGAGTAGAGGGAAAAAGGAGCGCCCCGGCCCTACGCAGCGGCGCTCTGTTGCGTATAGCAGGCTCGCCCGGCTTACCGTTCTTCCCGGAAGTAGGCCAGGCCCAGACTGGCCGGGGGCTGGTTCTCCCGCTTCTTCCGCAGGGAGATGAAGATCAGCACCGCGATGGTCACCACGTAGGGGAGCATCTTGAACAGCTCCATGGTCCGGCGGCCCAGGCCGGGGATGTACAGGAACATCCAGTACAGCAGGCCGAACAGATAGGAGCCCCAGATGGCATTCAGGGGCCGCCAGGTGGCGAAGATGACCAGCGCCACCGCCAGCCAGCCCAGGGCTTCGATGGTGCCGTCGTTGGCCCAGGTGCCCTTGATGTAGTCCATGGTGTAGTAAAGGCCGCCCATGCCGGAGACGCCGGCGCCGATGCAGGTGGCCAGATACTTGTACCGGGTGACGTTGATGCCCGCGGCGTCGGCGGTGGCGGGATTCTCGCCCACGGCCCGGAGGTTCAGGCCCGGCCGGGTGCGGGTCAGGAACAGGTGCATGATCATCGCCGTGACGATGGCCAGATACACCATGAAGCCGTAGCTGAAGAACAGGGAGCCCACGGAGCCCATGCCCACGGCGTTGGCGATGTTGGCCTTGTAGATGCTGCTGGTGGCGGACACGGAGATCTGGCCCACGCCGCCGGCCATGGTGCTGAGGCTGCCGCCGAAGAAGTTGGCCACGCCGCCGCCGAAGATGGTCAGCGTCAGGCCGGTGACGTTCTGGTTGGCCCGGAGGGTGATGGTCAGGAAACTGTACAGCAATCCACCCAGGGCCGCGGCGATGAAGGCTGCGATGAAGGAGATGATGAGGCACACCCACCGGTTGGGGTCGGGGTTGTTGAACTCATAGAAGAAGGATGCCGCAAGGCCCGCGATGCCGCCCAGATACATGATGCCGGGGACGCCCAGGTTCAGGTTGCCGGACTTCTCCGTCAGGATCTCGCCCAGGGCGCCGAACATGATGACTGTGCCGAAGACCACGGCGGACTGCAAAAGCTGGAACAGCTGGGAAACACTCATTTCGCCGCCTCCTTTCCGCCGCGGAAGATGATCCGGTAGTTGATGAAGAACTCGCTGCCCAGGATGAAGAACAGGATGATGCCGGTGATGACGTTGGACGCGTAGTCGTTGAGGTTGAACTGGGAGGCGATGCGGATGGCGCCCTTTTGCAGGAACACCAGCAGGAAGGAGATCAGGATCATCACGAAGGAGTTGAACTGGGCCAGCCACGCCACGATGATGGCGGTGAAGCCCCGGCCTCCGGCGGTGGTGGTGGAGATGGTGTGAGACGCGCCGGCCACGGCGATGAAGCCCGCCAGACCGCAGATGGCGCCGGAGATGGCCATGGTGCGGATGGTGACCTTCTTCACGTTGATGCCCGCGTACCGGGCGGTGTTCTCGCTGTCGCCCACCACGGTGATCTCATAGCCCTGCTTGGAGTACTTCAGGTAGATGTACATGCCGATGGCGATGGCCAGCACCAGGATCACGTTCAGGGCGTATTCCTGGCCGAACAGTTTGGGGAACCAGCCGCCCTTGGACGCCTGATTGATGACGCCCACGGTGTTGGAGCCCTTGGGATTCTCCCACAGGGCCACGAAGTAGCTGGTGATCTGAATGGCCACGTAGTTCATCATCAGGGTGAACAGGGTCTCGTTGGTGTTCCAGTAGGCCTTGAAGGCGGCGGGGATGACGCCCCACACGCAGCCGGCCACCAGGCTCATGACGGCCATCAGCACCAGCAGGGCGGGGGTGGAGATGGAGTCTCCGTAGGCCCGCATGAAGCCGGCAGTGATGATGCCGCCCACCAGGATCTGGCCTTCGGCGCCGATGTTCCAGAACCGCATCTTGAAGGCGGGGGCCAGGCCCACGCCGATGCACAGCAACATCATGGTGTCCCGGATGGTGACCCAGGACCGCTTGGTGGTGCCCAGGGCGCCGTCGTAAATGGCCTCGTAGACCTCCAGGGGATTCAGCTTGGTGACGGCGAAGATGAAGATGCCGCTGACCACCAGGGACAGCAGGACGGCGACGATGCGGATGGTGTAGGCCTTGGAGCGGGAGATGCCGTCCCGCTTGGCGATCCGCAGAAGGGGCTCATGGCCCTGTTTGATCTGACTCATGCCTGCGCCTCCTTCTTGTTGAAGCGGGTCATCAGCAGACCCACCTCCTCCTTGGTGGTGGTGCGGCCGTCCACCACGCCGCTGACCTGGCCGCCGCACAGCACCAGGATCCGGTCGCACAGCTCCAGCAGCACGTCCAGGTCCTCGCCGACATAGATGACGGCCACGCCCTTCATCTTCTGCTCCGTCAGCAGATTGTAAATGGTATAGGAGGTGTTGATGTCCAGGCCCCGGACGGCGTAGGCCGTCATCAGCACAGAGGGCTCCTGGGCGATCTCACGGCCCACCAGCACCTTCTGCACGTTGCCGCCGGACAGCCGCCGTACGGGGAAGCTGACGCTGGGCGTCACCACGTCCAGCTCCTCCATGACTTCCTCCGCCAGCTTTTTGGGGGCCTTGCGGTCGGTGAAGACGCCGTGGCCCTTCCGGTAACTGCGCAGCAGCATGTTGCCGGTCATGCCCAGGGAGCCCACCAGGCCCATGCCCAGACGGTCCTCCGGCACGAAGGCCAGGGAAACGCCGGCTTTCTTGATCTGGAGAGGCGTCTTGCCCACCAGCTCCACGCCGGGGGCGGAGGCGTCGCTGTCCAGGGGGTGATAGAGAACGGAGGCGCCGGGCTGCAGGGGCTGGAGGCCCGCGATGGACTCCAGCAGCTCCTTCTGACCGGAGCCGGCGATGCCGGCGATGCCCAGGATCTCGCCGCCCATGGCGGTGAAGCTCACATTGTCCAGCCGCCGGACGCCCAGCTCGTCGAACACCGTCAGGCCCTTTACCTCCAGCCGGGGGGTGGGGTCCTTGGGCTCCGGACGGTCGATGTTCAGCGTGACGGCGTGGCCCACCATCATGTCCGTCAATGCCTGGGGAGAGGTGTCCTTCGTGGCCACGTCGCCGATGTACTGGCCCTTCCGCAGCACCGCCACCCGGTCGGACACGTCCATGACCTCGTGGAGCTTGTGGGTGATGATGACCATGGCCTTGCCGTCGGCCTTCATGTTCCGCATGACGTCGAAGAGACGGTCGGTCTCCTGGGGCGTCAGCACGGCGGTGGGCTCATCCAGAATGAGAATGTCCGCGCCGCGGTAGAGGACCTTCACGATCTCCACGGTCTGCTTCTCCGACACGGACATGTCGTAGACTTTCTTGCCGGGGTCGATGTGGAAGCCGTATTTCTCGCAGATGGCGGTGATCCGGGCGGAGGCGGCCTTCAGATCCAGACGGCCCTCATCCAGGCCCAGGACGATGTTCTCCGCGGCGGTGAACACGTCCACCAGTTTGAAGTGCTGATGGATCATGCCAATGCCGCAGGCGAAGGCGTCCTTGGGGGAGGCAATGGTGACGGGGACGCCGTTCACCAGGATCTCGCCCTCGTCGGGGAAGTAGATGCCGGCCAGCATGTTCATCAGGGTGGTCTTGCCGCTGCCGTTTTCTCCCAGCAGGGATAAGATCTCCCCGCGGTTGATATCCAGGGAGATGCTGTCGTTGGCTGTGACGCTGCCGAACCGTTTGGTGATGTTTCGTAATTGGACCGCTGCAACAGTTTCCAAGAAGACCATCCTTTCTGCCGTATGGCGGAAAATCCATGGGAAGGTGCCGGGATGCCGCGTTTTCCGGGGATGTGGAGGGGCACCAAAAAAGAAATTGAGAGCACCTAAACTATTTTTATATTTTAGCATGCTTCCCGGCGGTTGTAAATTAAAAAACAGGAAAAAGGATGGGACGGGAGTATTTTTTAAAAACCTCTTGACATCCGGCAATTTCCGTGCTATTCTTATCAAGCTGACGATTCCTCGGAGGGCGAATGCAGGTGTAGCACAATGGTCAGGGCACCAGCCTTCCAAGCTGGGGATGCGAGTTCGATTCTCGTCACCTGCTCCAATATTCGCGCCAGTAGCTCAGGTGGATAGAGCAACTGCCTTCTAAGCAGTGGGCCAGGGGTTCGAGTCCCTTCTGGCGTACCATCCTCCTCTTGGAGCGAGTCGGAACAGCGCTTCTCATGCGGCGGAAGATCAGATGTGGTGGGTGTAGTTCAACTGGCAGAGCACTGGATTGTGGTTCCAGGTGTTGTGGGTTCGAGTCCCATCACCCACCCCAGAAAAGGACGAGGGGAGCGGGGTAACCCCGATCCCCTCGATTCCGTTTATTGGGGCGTCGCCAAGTGGTAAGGCAAGGGACTTTGACTCCCTCATCCGCTGGTTCGAGTCCAGCCGTCCCAGCCAGAAATGACAGCGCGGCGGCGCTTGAGATAAACCCCACATACAGAAGATGTGACCCGGTAGCTCAGTCGGCAGAGCAACTGCCTTTTAAGCAGTGGGTCCGGGGTTCGAATCCCCGCCGGGTCACCAGCGCAAACCCTAGAACCGCAACGGTTCTAGGGTTTGCGCTTTTTCCGGAATTCTCGTTGTGGTCCCTTCGTGGTCCCTTCGGCCCGGGTTTTTGTACTTTGCGGCTGGGAGCGGCGAAGCCTGCATAGCAAAATGGTTTGCATTTTCCCGCGGCCCTTTTCCGGCGGCGGGTTTTATGGTTATGGTATGGCCAAGCCTGGCCCAGTTCTTCACGGAGTGCATTGAGATCGAGGAGGAATAACCGGAAGCGGCGCTCCCATACAGCATACAGAATCCCCGGAACCGCCGGTTCCGGGGATTTTTTGCGCCTTTCCGGCGATGCGCGGCGGGGAGCGCAGAGAAGACCGGTGGGGAAAAATCCGTTTCTTTGCACGGCGGCGGACAAACGGCCTGCAAAAATACCTGGGAATTGAGGTGATGAAACCAAATGCTCGTATTTGAAAATTGGGAGCTGAAAACCGACGGGCAGATCCTGGCCCGGCAATATGACCATCTCTCCCGGACGCTGACCGTCAGCGGCGCGCCGGAGGGCTGGGACTGGCAGCTGCTGGTCCGGGCCGGGGAGAACTTCGACGTCATCGATTTGTCCCCCATAGAGGGCGGCGTGGGCGTGGTGCTGACGGCGCGGCAGCTGTCCGTGGCTGGGTACTGCAAATTGCAGCTGGCAGGCACTCTTCGCGCCGACGGCGTGACAAAGCGCCACACGAACATGATCTCCGTCTACATCCCGGAGAGCATGTCCGGCGACGCCAACTGGCCGGAGGTGCCCAGCGCCTTCAGTCAGGCGGAGAAACGGGCCCGGGCCGCGGCGGCGCAGGCGGAGGAGAGCGCGGCCGCGGCGGCGGAGAGCGCGGAGGCGGCGTCCGCCAGCGCCGCCCGGAGCAAACAGAACGCGGACAGCGTGGACGCGGACCAGCTCAACGCCCGCATCGACGCCAAGGGCGACAATCTGGAGTTCGACGAGACGGAGGGCCTGCTGTATCTGACCTCCGGCGGGGAGCGCATCGGCGACGGCATCAAGGTCATTACGTCCGGCGGCGGAGGCAGCGGCGGCGGGGAGAGCAACAACGCCATCCTGACCCTCACCAACACCACCGGCTGGATCTACAGGTCCATCGCCTGCGGCGCGGCGTGCCCTCTGTCCATCAACTGGTCCAGCCTGGAGAACGACCTGGCCACCGGCAGCGGCGTCTTGCAGGTCACGGTGGCCGGTTCGCTGAAGCACACCGCCCAGGTCGCCCAGGGAGACCTGACCATCGACGTGGGCCCGTGGCTCCCCGTGGGCAGCGCCTCCGTGAAGATCAGGGTCACGGACGTGTACGGCAACGCCCGCAGTCTGAATTTCAACATTACCACGGTTTCCCTGACGCTGGAGAGCAGCTTCGACGATTCTGTGGCCTGTTCCGGGGAGATCACGTACCCCTACGTCCCCACCGGCGCGGCGGAGAAGACCGTCCATTTCCTGCTGGACGGCGCGGAGCTGGACACCGCCACGGTGACGGCCTCCGGGCGGCAGCAGACCATGACCATCCCTGCCCAGTCCCACGGGGACCATCCCTTCGAGGTGTGGTTCACGGCGGAGGTGGACGGGGAGACGGTGGAGTCCAACCACCTGTACTACGATCTCATCTGCGTGGAGGACGGGAACACCACCCCCATCATCGCAACTAGCTTCCGGCAGGCCGCGGCGGAGCAGTTCGACAGCATCGCCGTCCCCTACATCGTCTACGACCCCGCCGGCCTGACGGCACCGGTGACGCTGAAGGCCGGCGCGGAGACCGTCGCGTCCCTGACGGTGGACCGGACGGAGCAGCTGTGGACCTACCGGGCGGACGAGGCGGGAGACCTGACGCTGTCCATCACCTGCGGAAACGCCATCAAGCTCATCCGCCTGACGGTGGCCGAAAGCACTATTGATGTTGCTGCGGAGACGGACAGTCTGGCGCTGTATCTGTCCAGCTACGGCCGCAGCAACAACGAGGAGGACCCCGGCGTGTGGCAGAGCGGCGGCGTCAGCGCGGAGCTGACGGGCTTTAACTGGACCTCCGATGGGTGGAAGGCCGACGAGGATGGTATCACAGCCCTGCGGGTGGCCGGTGATGCCCGGGTGACCATCCCGCTGAACATCTTTGCCCAGGACTTCCGGACCACCGGCAAGACCATCGAGGTGGAGTTCGCCACCCGGGATGTGCTGGACTATGATGCCGTGGTGATCTCCTGCTGGTCCGGTGACCGGGGCCTGAAGATCACGGCCCAGAAGGCCCTGCTGAAGTCTGAGCAGAGCGAGATTTCCACCCAGTACAAGGAGGACGAGCACGTGCGGCTGGCCTTCGTGGTGCAGAAGCGCAGCGAGTACCGGTTGCTGCTGGTCTACATCAACGGCATTCTCTCCGGCGCCGTCCAGTACCCAACCGACGATGACTTCTCCCAGAGTGCGCCTGTGGGCATCTCCATAGGATCCAACGCTTGCACCACGGACGTCTACTGCATCCGGGTCTACGACAACGACCTGACCCGGTTCCAGGTGCTGGACAACTGGATCGCGGACACCCAGGTGGGCCTGACCAAGAAGGAGCGGTACGACCGGAATAAGGTGTTTGACGATTACAGCCAGATCGTCATTGATCAGCTGCCCCAAGACCTGCCCTATCTGATTCTGGAGGCGGCGCAGCTGCCCCAGTACAAGGGCGACAAAAAGACCGTCTCTGGCCGGTATGTAGACCCGGTGACACCGGGGAACAGCTTTACCTTCACCGGCGCCCAGGCGGACGTGCAGGGCACCAGCTCCCAGTATTACGCACGGAAGAACTACAAAATCAAGTTCAAGGGCGGCTTCACGAAGAATGGGACGACCAGCCCCACATACCAGCTGCGGAGCGACAGCGTGACCACGGACACATTCACCTTCAAGGCGGACGTGGCGTCCAGCGAGGGCGCCAACAACGTGGAGCTGGTGCGGCTGTACAACGAGGCCTGCCCCTACCGGACGCCGCCTCAGGAGGCAGACAGCACCGTGCGCCAGGGCATCGACGGCTTCCCCATTGTGGTATTCCATGACGCGGGAGACGGGCCGAAGTTCATCGGCAAGTACAACTTCAACAACGACAAGGGCACGCCGGAGGTCTTCGGCTTCGCGGACGGAGACGAGAGCTGGGAAATTCTCAATAACACCAGCGACCGGGTGCTGTGGAAAAGCGACGACTTCACCGGCACGGACTGGCAAAACGACTTCGAGGCCCGGTATCCGGAGGAGAACACAGACGCCGCCCATCTGGCGGCGCTGGCGTCCTGGCTGAAGACCACCGACCGGAGCGCCGTGACCACCGATGAGGAAAAGGCGGCACGGCTGGCCAAGTTCAGGAATGAGCTCGCCAACTACATGAACGTGGACAGCGCCCTGTTCTACTACCTGTTCACGGAGTTGTTTCTGATGGTGGATTCCCGGGCCAAGAACGCCTTCCCGTCCATGCTGGGCGGGGACAAGTGGTGCTGGCTACCCTACGATATGGATACCGCCATGGGCATCAACAACGAGGGCCAGCTGGCCTTTGGTTATGAGCTGGAGGACATCGACAAGGTAGGCACGGCGGACGTGTTCAACGGCCAGAACAGCGTGCTGTGGACGAATCTGCGGGACGCCTTCCACGACGAGATCATGGCTATGTACCAGACCCTCCGGAGCCAGGGGAAGCTGAGCTATGATGACACGGAGGCCCGGTTCGAGGCCCATCAGTCCAAATGGCCGGAGGCCGTCTTCAACGAGGACAGCTACTTCAAGTACCTGGAGCCCCTGTTCACCGACGGCTCCGGCGCCTATCTCACCATGCTCCAGGGCAGCAAGGCGGAGCAGCGGAAGTGGTGGCTGTATAACCGCTTCCGGTACATGGACAGCAAGTACAACGCCGGAGACGCCCTGTCCGACGTCATCACCCTCC
The DNA here is from genome assembly GCF_052065175.1 of Dysosmobacter sp. HCP28S3_G4. Classification (NCBI taxonomy): domain Bacteria; kingdom Bacillati; phylum Bacillota; class Clostridia; order Eubacteriales; family Oscillospiraceae; genus Dysosmobacter; species Dysosmobacter sp. HCP28S3_G4. Next base: position 12,432 of record NZ_JBQHUP010000052.1, read on the forward strand.
GGGGCTACGCAAAGAGCGACATCACCGTGACGCCCTACGCGGACATCTACGCCAGCGTGAAGTACGGCAGCTATCTGGTCCAGGCCCGGGCTCTGCGGGGCGGCAGCTATACGCTGGCGTGTCCCCTGGACAACGTCAACGACACGGAGATCTACGTCTACTCCGCCAGCCAGATCAAGAACATCGGCGATCTGTCCGGCCTGAAGGTGGGCTATGCGGAGTTCTCCATGGCCACCAAGCTCCAGAGCCTGAAGCTGGGAGACAGCGCCGACACCTACGAAAACCCCAACCTGACGGAGCTGTACCTTGGCAACAACGTGCTGATGAAAACCATCGACGTGCGCAACTGCCCCAACCTGACCCAGGCGGTGGACCTCTCCGGCTGCACGGGCCTGGAGAACGTCTACTTCGACGGCACGGCCATCACCGGCTGCACGCTGCCCAACGGCGGCATTCTGAAGGTGCTGCATCTACCGGAGACCGTCACCAACCTGACCATCCGGAACCAGCCGGGCATCACGGATTTCCGGCTGCCGGGATACGGCAGCATCACCACCCTGCGGCTGGAGAACGTCAGCAGCGCGGTGCCTTCCCGGGATATTCTGGCGGCCATTCCCGCCAACTCCCGGGTGCGGCTCATCGGCTTCGACTGGAGCTTCGACGACGCGGCGGACATCCTGGCGCTGTGCGACACGCTGGACACCATGCGGGGCCTGGACGAGCAGGGTAACAACGTAGACATCGCTCAGATGAGCGGCACTGTCCGGGTGGGCAGCATCACCGGCGCACAGCTGGCGGAGGTGAACAGCCGGTATCCCGGCATCACCGTGGCGTATCAGCACATCACCTCCCGCCTGCGCTTCTACAATGATACCGGAACGACGCTCCTGCGCACCGTGTCGGTGGCGGACGGCGGCGACGGCGTCTACGACGGCAGCACCCCCGCCAAGACCAGCACCGCCCAGTACAGCTACACCTTCGCCGGATGGAGCAGGACGCCCGGCGGCAGCGCGGACAGCACGGCGCTGAACGCCGTTACAGCGGACCGGAGCGTCTACGCATCGTTCACGGCCACGGTGCGGACTTACACGGTGACCTGGATGAACGGCAGCACCACACTGGAGAAGGACACCAACGTGCCATACGGCACAACGCCGACCTACAACGGCAGCACGCCTGTGGACGAGACCAACGGGTGGGAGTTCAAAGGCTGGTCTCCCGAAGTTGGGCCGGTCACCGGCAATACGACCTATACGGCTGCCTTCCGGAGTCCGGCAGAGGCTGTGGAGATCACGGATTCCTGGGAGGAGATCATCGCGGCGATCAGCGACGGAACTTACAGCACCAGATACAACGTCGGCAACTACAAGCCGATTGACCTCGGAACGGAAGGAATCGTCAATATGCAGATCGCGGCATTCGATACGGATGACCTGGCGGACGGCAGCGGAAAGGCACCTGTTACCTGGATCAGCAGAGAGCTTCTGGCAACCAGCCATATGATGAACCCCTCATCAAGTGGCTCAAGCGGCAATTACCAGGAAGGTACTGGTACAATCGGCGGATGGGAGATCTGCGCGATGCGCTCGTATCTGAAATCCACTGTGAAGCCGCTGATCCCCGAGACGGTGCAAAATGCGATAAAGGATGTCACAAAGACGCAGCCATCCTTTCAATCCGACGGCAAAACAGTAGTAACACAGACCACGACAGACGACGTGTGGATTCCGAGCAAGGAAGAAGTGACTGGCAGTTCTTCTGCTTACCATACCCTGTTCGAGGATACAAATGCAAAGCGAGCCAAAACGAAAGCCGACGGTACAAGCCTCGGGTGGTGGTTGCGCTCTGCGAAGGCCCGCAACGCTTTCCATTTTGTGTCTCCTGCAGGAGTGTCCGACTACCAGGTCCCACACAATGCGTGCGGCATTGCCCTTGGCTTCTGCACCTGATCCGCTTTGCGGCGGCAGGCGCCGGAGAGAAAAACAGCAAGAAAGGAATTCAAGAATGAGTGAGATCATCGTGGCGCTCATCACCGGCGGTATCACGCTGCTGGGCGTGCTGATTTCCAACGGCAAGGCCCAGGCCGTCACGGACACGAAGCTGGAGGAGCTGACCCGTGAGGTCCGGGAACACAACAACTTCGCCCGCCGTGTGCCGGTGGTGGAGGAACAGATCAAGGTCATCAACCACCGCATTCAGGATCTGGAGGACGGGAAATGAAGAATACATCCAACCGGGTGCTGGCCATCCTGGGATCGTTCCTGCTGGCGTTCATCGCCTGCATGATCGTGACCTTCTGGCGGTTCCGGGCCGTTCCGGACACCCTCATCCAGTACACCCTGGGGGCAGGCGGCGTGGAGGCGCTGCTGCTGGCGGGCATCAAGATCAGCAAGGTCGTGACCGGCGACAGAGCCGGAGAAAGGGAAGACGGGGAATGAACGATATCATCCGCAAGCTGACCAGCCGAAAGTTCCTGCTGGCGTTGGTGGGCGTGGTCAGCGGACTGGCCCTGGCCTTCGGCGTGGAGGGCAGCGAGATTACCAACATGGTCACCACCATCGGCGGCATCGTCACCGCCCTGGGCAGCGCCGTGGCGTACATCGGCGCCGAGGCCAGAGTGGACGCCGCAGCGGTGGAAAAGGAGCGGAGCGACGGGAATGAGTAAGCCCATTGGTACGGCCGGTCTGGCACTCATCAAGCAGTTTGAGGGATGCCGGCTGACCGCCTACAAGCCGGTGCCCACGGAGACCTATTGGACCATCGGCTGGGGCCACTACGGCCCCGACGTCCGGGAGGGGCAGACCATCACCCAGGCGCAGGCGGACGCCATGCTGGCGGCGGACTGCCGGCGGTTCGCCGACGCGGTGGACAACCCTGCATACTGTCCGCTGACGGCGCAGCTCAATGCCAACCAGCGGGACGCCCTCATCTCGTTCACGTTCAACTGCGGCGCGGGCTGTCTCAAAACGCTCTGCAAGGGCCGCACGCTGCCCCAGATCTGCACCGCCGTGGCGCTGTACAACAAGTCCGGCGGCAAGCCGCTGGCGGGTCTTACGCGGCGGCGCAAGGCGGAGCAGGAGCTGTTCAACACACCGATCGGGAAGGAGACGAAAATGGACAACACACCGAAAATCAGCAAAGAAGCCGTGGAGTGGGCGAAGGCCAACGGCATCCTGAACGGCAGTCAGGACGGCGATCTGATGCTCTCCAGCCCCTGTACCCGGGAGCAGATGGTGGCTTTTCTGTTCCGGTATCACCGGAAGCAGGGCGGCGGCTGACAAAGGGATTGCGGCGCGGGGGGGAGTGTGCTAAAATCCGGATATCAAACGATAAAGGAGAACGTCCTATGGATTTTGAAAAGCTGTCCGCGGCGCGCTATTCCCTCCGCAAGTTCAGCCAGGCGCCCATTGAGCCGGAGAAGCTGGCTCTGGTGCTGGAGGCTGGCCGCAATGCGCCCACTGCCCACAACAATCAGCCCCAGCGCATCTTTGTCCTTCAGAGCCCGGAGGCGCTGGAGAAGGCGGACGCCTGCACGGGAGCGCATTTTCATCCCCCGGTGATCCTGGTGGTGGCCTATGATCCGGCGGTATCCTGGCACCGGGAGGGCGACGGCAAGGATCATGGCGAGATCGACGCCGCCATCGCCGCCACCCAGATGATGCTCCAGGCGGCGGATCTGGGGCTGGGCACCACTTACGTGGGGATGTTTGACCCGGAGAAGCTGAAGGCGGCATTCCCGGAGCTGGCGGGGCTGGGCATCACCGCGCTGCTCCCCATCGGCTATCCGGCGGAGGGCGCCCATCCCTCCCGGCTCCATGCTGACCGCAAGCCGCTGGAGGAGCTGGTCCGCTACTTCTGAAAACACAGCGTTGGAAAGAAGCACCGCCGGACAATCCGGCGGTGTCAGGGGGTGGTAAAAAACCCCGAGTCAGTTTATCCACACCGAACAAAAACCACCCAAAATATCCCCGCCCCGCGCCCCAAAACACCCCCCC
>NZ_JBQHUP010000053.1:0-16305 GCF_052065175.1 Dysosmobacter sp. HCP28S3_G4
GAGAACCATCTTGTGGTAGGAGGCGATTACCAATCCACAGCATCCCTTACAGTGTAGCACAGCCCTTGGAGAGGGGCTCTAATAACTACTACTCTATAATACAAGGAGGCATTGAAATGCCGGAACGGCAGGTCCTGATGCTCCCGGCGGAGGAACTGCGCCCCAATCCCATGCAGCCCCGCCGGGTATTTGACAGCGGCGCACTGGAAGAGCTGGCGGCCTCCATCCGCCAGCATGGCATTCTGCAGCCTCTGACCGTGCGGCGGACAGCCCGCGGCTGGGAGCTGATAGCGGGAGAGCGGCGGCTCCGGGCCGCCAGACTGGCGGGACTGCGGACTGTCCCCTGTCTGGAGGCCCAGGTGAGTGACACCGACTCCGCCTTGCTGGCGCTGCTGGAAAATCTCCAACGGCAGGATCTCCATTATCTGGAGGAGGCCACGGCCCTGGCGGCATTCCTGCGGCAGACGGGCATGACCCAGGAGCAGCTGGCAGAGAAGCTGGGCCGGTCCCCCTCCGCCGTGGCCAACAAGCTGCGGCTGCTGCGGCTGTCCCCTCAGTGCGCATCGGAGCTGCTGAAGCACAACCTGTCCGAGCGCCACGCCAGGGCCCTGCTGCGGCTGGAGGACGAATCCGAGCGGCTGACGGCGCTGAAGCACATCGTCTCCGCAGGGCTGAACGTGGCCCAGACGGAGCGGTACATCGACCAGCGGCTACAGGCCCTGGCCGCCGCGCCTCCCAAGGGGCGGCGGACGTACATCATCAAGGACGTGCGGCTGTTTCTCAACAGCGTGGACCGGGGGCTGCGCCTGATCCGGGAGGCGGGCGTGGACGCTCAGGCGGGCCGGGAGGAGACGGAGGAGGAGATCCTGCTCACCATTCGCATCCCAAAGCAGCCTCGGGCCCGCAGTGTGCATGGATAATTTCCCACTCCGCTGGTAGAATTTTGTCACCTGATTGTTACGGGATTGTAATACACTTCCCCAGTGGAATATGTTAGAATGAGATGGCTGAGATTCTGCCGTCCGCGGGGTTTCAGCCATACATCGTGTAACATTCAGGAGGACTGCATGGAACATATGGAACAGACCGCCCCTGTCCGGGAAAAGCGGGGCGGAAAACGGGTCGCGCCTAGCGCCCCCCATAGCAGGAAGCCGCTGATCATCACGGGGATGGTTCTGGCAGTGCTGGCGGCAGCATATTTGGGACTGTGCGCCTATGCCGCCTATGGCAAGGCCATCTGGAGAGACACCCATGTTCTGGGACAGGATATCGGCGGACTGACCGTGGAGGAGGCCTCGCAGAAGCTGGACAGCGTTCTGCCCTCGCTGGAGGTGGGCGTCTACCTCTACGACGACGCCCTTTATGACGGCGATCCCTCCACATTGCCGGAGCGTTCCGGCCAGCCAGACGCCGGCATCTCCCTCTCGGAGCTGGGCCTGCAGGTGGATACCCGGCAGCTGGCCCAGGCCGCCCACGACGCCAACACCCGCGAACGCTCCTTCTTCACCGCCGGCTGGCGGTATCTCACCTACTCCGGCTCTGATTTCATGGGCGTCAGCCAGAACAATCCGGCTCTGGACGCCGCAAAAGTGGAACAATTCGCCCAAACCACGGCGGAAACGCTGTCTCAGGCCGCTGTGGACAGCAGCTTTACGTTGGAGGGTGAGGAGTTGACGGTCACCGTCGGCACCGACGGCCGCACCGTGGACGCCGATGTTCTGGCGGAAAAGCTGGATCAGGGGTCCTGGACCTGTGAGCTGGGGGTGGATGTCCCCTACACCGTGGAGTCCGCCAAGCTGCTCACCGCTCAGGAGGTCCACGACGAGGTGGCCGCCGAGATGAAAAACGCCGGGTATGATCCCGCCACCAAGTCCATCACGCCGGAGCAGGTGGGCGCGGAGTTCGACGTGGCCGACGCCCAGCGGCAGCTGGACAACGCGGAGCCGGGCGAGACGGTCCGCATCGACGCCGTCATCGAGTACCCCGCCGTCACGGCGGAGGAGCTGAAGGGCGTGCTGTTCCGGGATGTGCTGGGTACCGCCACCACCTACGTCAGCGGCACCGGCGCCCGGGTGGACAATGTACGTCTGGCCTCCGAGGCCTGCAACGGCATCGTCCTCAACAGCGGCGATGTGTTCTCCTATAACAACACCACCGGCGAGCGGACCGTCGACAAGGGCTACGGCGCAGCCTCCGCCTACGTCAACGGCCTGACAGTGGACACCATCGGCGGCGGTGTCTGCCAGCCCTCCTCTACCCTGTATCTGGCCTGTCTGAACGCCAATCTGGAGATCGTGGAGCGGTACGCCCACCGCTATCCCCCCACCTACATCGCCAAGGGCATGGACGCCACCGTGTCCTGGGGCACACTGGACTACAAGTTCCGCAATGATACCGACTATCCCATCAAGATCGTGGCCGCATACTCCAAGGGCAAGCTGACCATGACCCTCTACGGCACCAAGACCGATGACATCACTGTGAAGATGACCAACAAAGTGCTGTCCTCCACGCCGTGGACCACCGTCTATGAGGATGACGACACCCTTCCCGCCGGTACGGAGGAGGAGAAGGTGACGCCCTACACCGGCTACAAGGTGGAGACCTACCGGAACCTCTACGACGGAAACGGGAAGCTGATCTCCAGCACCTTTGAGGCCAGCAGCGATTACAAGGTCCGGAATCAGGTCATCGCCCGGGGCACTGGCAAAGCCGCAGATGTCCCCGCCTCCGGCGGCGCGGAGATCCCCGGCGGCTCCACCGATCCCGGCACCAACACTGAGCCGGGCACGGTCACCGATCCCGGCACCGTGACAGAGCCGGAGACACCGCCTGTGACGGAGGAGCCCGTTGTTCCGGTGGTGGTGGAGCCGGAGCCCGCGGACCCCGGCAGCGAGGTCGTGAATCCGTAATTGCAGAGAAGAGACCGCTTTCCCGGGCGGTCTCTTTTTTGCGCTCTTTTTCCAGGGGATGGAAACTCCTGATTTTTCACTTTCCTTTTGCCCCGGGATTTGATAGAATGCTCATCAGATCAACAAAATGATTTACACAGGAGGTTTTTTGATATGCGGGAGAATTGGAAACTGACCGTGGTGGGCCTGGGCGGCATCGGCGGTCTGCTGAGTGCACCGCTGGTGCGGCAGTATGGGGGCCAGATCAGTCTGGTGGCCCGGGGACGGCGGGGCGCGGCCCTGCGGACGGAGGGCCTGACCCTCCGCAGCGATGTGTACGGAGACTTCACGGTCCATCCGCCGGTGGTAGCGGAGACGCCGGAGGAACTGCCGGTGCAGGACGTGATCCTGGTGTGCGTAAAAAACGGGAATCTTCCGGAGGTGGCCCGGCAGATCGCGCCCATCGTGGGACCGGAGACCATCGTTCTGACGGTGATGAACGGCGTCACCGCCGGGCGCGTCCTGCGAGCGGCACTGGGCAAGGGCACCGTGCTGGAGAGTGTTATCTACACCGTGTCCAGCGCCGGAGCGGACTGCTCCATCACCCAGAAGGGCAAATTCACCCAGATCTACACCGGCACCGCCCCCGGCGATGAGGCGGGACACGCCGCCGCCCTGGAGGTGGCGGAGATTCTCACCGGCGCGGGCATCGAGTGCCACGTAGAGGAGGACGTGCGGGTGTCCATCTGGAACAAGTACGTGCTGAACTGCGCCTACAACGTGGGCACCGCCCGGTGGGCCTGCACCATCGGCGACATCAAGGCCGACCCCGGCCGGGTGGACGACTGCCGGGCGCTGATGGACGAGGCGCGGCGCGTGGGCGTGGCCTGCGGCGTGCCACTGGACGGTGATCTGGTGGAAAAGCAGCTCCGCCGCATCATGAAGACCACCGACGACTCCACCAGCTCCCTGAGCCGGGACTTCGCCGCCGGACGGTCCGGCGAGCTGGAGGTTTTCTGCGGCGATGTGATCCGCATGGCGGAGGAGCACGGCGTGGACGTGCCGGTGACCGCCGCCTACTACGCGGCCCTTCAGGACATCGCCGCCGGTTTCACCCGCTGATCCGCCACTCATTGTAACAGAAGGATTTTCCAGAGAAGAACCCCCGTTTCCGCACAGACTAGTGTGGAGACGGGGGTGATCTTTTGCGGCACAGACGATGGGTCCGATGGGGGCTTCTGGCGGTCCCGGCAGGCTTGCTGCTCTGGCTGGCCATCCGCCTGCGGGGAATGGACGCCGGGGATATCCTGTCCTGGACGCCCCGCCGTCCATTGGCGGCGGCGCTGTTTCTCCTGGGGCTGTACACGGTAAAGGGACTGACGTTCCTCTTTCCCCTGTCGGTGCTGCAGGCGGCGGCGGGACTGCTGTTCCCGCCCTGGACGGCGCTGGCGGTGAGCCTGCTGGGGGCGGCGGTCTCCACCACGGCGGCCTTTCTGCTGGGACGGCGCCAGCGGGGACGGCTGGACCGGCTGCTGGACCGGTATCCCCGGCTGGCGCTGCTGAAGCGGGCCGGAGACGGGCGGAGCGACGGCCTGCTGGTGTTTCTGGTGCGGCTGGGCGGTATGCTGCCCAGCGACGCCGTCAGCGTATTTTTCGGCGCCTCCGGCGTCCGGTACAGCACGTATCTCCCGGCGGGTCTCGCAGGAATGCTGCCCCATCTGGCGGCAGGCACCTTTCTGGGGACGGCGCTGGCCAGCCGCTCCCTGCCGGCCCTGCTCGCCGCCGGAGGCATCAACGCCGCCGTGACGGTGAGCGCGCTGGCGGTGTGGCGGGCATACCGCCGGAACGCCTGAGCGCGGCAGGAGCCGGTCTGCGGGGTGCGTATTTGCCCCTCCGGAGGTCCGCGAAATCCTTTACTTTTTCCTTTAATTGTGATAGGCTGTCCACACAAACTTCTTGCCGCGCCGGATACGGCCGTGGGACATTCGTCGGATGGGAGGGGACCGTATGGCCGTGATCGTCGCCGTACTGCTGGGCGTGATCCTGGCGCTGCTGGCGCTGGAGCAGCGCCGCGCCCTCAAGGACCGGGCAAAGCTGGCGCACGTGGTCCACGTCAACGGCATCCGGGGAAAATCCACCGTGACCCGTCTCATCGACGCCGGACTGCGGGCCGGCGGCTGGAAAGTGTTCTGCAAGACCACCGGCACCGTCCCCATGACCATCGGCGTGGATAACGTGGCCCGTCCGCTGATCCGGCGGGGCCGGGCCAATATCCGGGAGCAACTCGACATCCTTCACCGGGCGGCCCGGGAGGGCGCCCAGGTGCTGGTCCTGGAGTGCATGGCGGTGGACCCGGCCCTCCAGAACGTGGCCCAGCACCGCATGGTGCGAGGCGACGTGGGCGTCATCACCAACGTGCGGCTGGACCACACCGAGGAGATGGGTGAGACCCTGGAGGAGATCTGCGACTCCCTTTCCAATACCATTCCCAGAAACGGCTATCTCTTTACCGCGGACCCGGACTTCTATCCCCAGCTCCGCCGCAACGCCGAAGCCATAGGCTGTCAGGCGGAGCTGGCCCTGCCGGACGGCTCCCTGCCGGACTTTGATTTTCCGGAGAATCTGGCCCTGGCGCTGGCGGTCTGCCGCCATCTGGGCGTGGAGGAATCCACGGCGCTGGAGGGGATGCTCCACTATCAGCGGGACCCCTACGCCCTGTCCCTGCACCGTCTGCCGGGCGGCGGCATCTTTGTCAACGGCATGTCCATCAACGATCCCCAGTCCACCCAGCTGGTGTTCCGCCGTCTGGCGGAGCGGTTCGGCTGGCAGGGACGGGATCTGACGCTGCTGATCAACAACCGGCCGGACCGGGGCTACCGGACGGAACACATGGTGATGGTGGCCGGAGCCTTGCAGCCCGCCAGGGTCTGGCTGCTGGGGGCCTCTCAGGTGACCACGGCCCGCGCCGTCCGGCACAGGGTCCCTCAGGCGGACATCCGCCGCTTTTCCGGGGCGGAGCAGTTGCCCCTGGCGGAGGTTCCGGCCGGACAGGTGGTCTTCGCGGTGGGGAACGTGGCCGGTCCCGGCCATCAGGTGATGAAGCGTGTGCGTGAGGAGGCGGAAGAATATGTACCATGAGGTGGTCCTGGCCGGCGTGGCTGTCAGCCTGCTGTTTTCGGAGTTCACCGGACTGTCTCCGGCGGGACTGGTGGTGCCCGGATACATAGCCCTTTCCTTACAGACGCCGGTACGAGTGGTCTATACGCTGCTCATCGCCCTCATCGCCTGGGGCGTCGCCCGGGTGCTGTCCCGCTGGATGATCCTGTACGGACGGCGGCGGTTCGCGGTGCTGATTTTGCTGTCCTTCCTCATCAACGCCCTCATCGTCCGCTCCGGGCTGCTGCCCTATGATCCGGGGATGATCGGCGTGCTGGTGCCCGGCATCATCGCCAACGAGGTGGAAAAGCAGGGCGTGGTGAAGTCCATGCTGTCTCTTTGCGTGGTGGTGGGCATCCTGGTGCTGCTGATGATGTGGCAGGGAATGCGGGTGTTTCCGACATGAGAAGAAAACGGGAGAAACGCGTTCTGGCGCTGCTGGCCGCCGTCCTTCTGCTGCTGACCGCCGCGGCGGCGCTGGCCCGGCAGAGCGCCCGTCCGGTCCGGACGGAATACTATGAGACCCAGGTGGAGGCCGCCCGGCGGCTGGAGAAGTGCTTTGAGGCCGTCCGGGGATATAAGTCGGAGCTGGGCATCCCCATGAGCGAGGATGACCTGCATCAGACCGGAATGATCGGCCTGCCCTACACCGGCATCACCACCACCCAGGGCGCTCTGGAGGCCAAGCGCACCACGGCCTGGCCGGATATGGCGGCGCTGTGCGTGCGGATGCTGTATGAGGCCGGTGTGCGGCCGGGCGACACGGTGGGGGCCGGCTTCTCCGGGTCCTTCCCGGGTATGGATCTGGCGGTGGTGACGGCCTGCGAGAGCATGGGCGTCCGCCTGGTGTGCATCGCCTCCGTGGGGGCGTCCACCTACGGCGCCAACAATCCGGAGCTGACGTTCCCGGAGATGCTGTACCGTCTGGAACAGGATGGGCTGATCTCCACCCGGAGCGCCGCGGTGACCATGGGCGGCTACCACGACGTGGGCGCGGACATGGACCCGGAGCTGGCGGACGCGGTCCGTCTGCGGCTGCGGGAGGACGGACTGAATTTGGTGGAGGAGCCGGATTTCTCCGCCAATATCGCCTGGCGGGAGGCCCTTTACCAGCAAGAGGGGCCCATCGACTGCTTCGTGGCCGTGGGAGGCAATCTGACCTCTCTGGGACAGGGTGAGAGCGGCGTCTCCCTGGGACAGGGAGTGCTGCACCCCTCCGGCACCGTCCGGATCGACGAGTCCAGCGGGCTGGTCCAGCGATATCTGTCCCGGGGCCTTCCGGTGGTGAATCTGCTGAATATCAAAAAGCTGATGGCCGATTACGATATGCCCTTTGACCCGGCGGTCTGGCCGGAGATCGGTCAGTCGGCGGCCTACAGCACCATTCGGTACGACCGGAGATGGCTGGCCGCGGGATTGGCCGGGACCGCCGGACTGCTGGTCCTGTGTCTGTGGGTCCGGCGACGGCCGGAAAATAGAGGAAAGGATGATGCGCCATGACAGACAGTGAACTGAAGATCCTGATGATCGATGACGACGAACAGATCCTGTTTGCGCTGCGGGCCGTGTTCCAGTTTCAGGGATGGGCGTCCCTGTCCGCCAGGGACGTGCCCTCGGGTCTGGAGCTGTTCCGCACGGAACACCCCAATCTGGTGCTCATCGACTATCACCTGCCCCGCATCAACGGCATCAAGGGCGTCCAGATGATCCGGGAGCTGGACGCGGAGGTGCCCATTATCGTCTTCACCATCGACGAGAGCCAGGAGGTGGCCAACCGGTTCATTGAGGCCGGGGCCAGCGACTTCGCCCTGAAGCCCATCAAGGTGCCGGATATCATCAGCCGCATCCGGCTGCATATCCGCCTGATGTCCAGCAACCAGCGCCTCAAGAACAAGACCCAGGCCAAGCCCTCCGCCGCGCCCCCGGTGAAGGGCATCGGCCCCGCCACGCTGGATCTGATCGAAGGGGCCTTCCAGGACACGGAGGAATTTCTCACGGTGGAAGCCCTCTCTCAGCGCACGGGCCTGGCCTATCAGACCACCTACCGCTATTTGCAGCACATGGTCTCCCAGGGCCTGGTAGAGGTCAGTCAGAGCTACGGCAAGGTGGGCCGTCCCAAGCAGAAATTCCGTCTGAAGAAATGAGGAGGCCGCCGATGAAGCGCAGACACCGGATCACCGCCGCGTCCCTTCTGCTGGCACTGTGTCTGCTGCTGTCCGGCTGCGGACAGCAGGGGTTGGACGGAGAGCCGGACACCTGGCTGCTGAAGGATTTTCAGGGCTGCCTGGAGGAGACCTTTGACACAGAGCGGGAGGAATATCCCCTGCTGGAGGGAACTGAGGAGGAGAACACCGTCTGCGTGCTGCGGGGCGAGGAGGACGGCCCGGTGATCTACGTGGTGGCCGGCGTCCACGGCGACGAGGTGGCCGGCTGGCGGGCGGGAAATCTTCTGAAGGACGCCTCCCTGAAGGCCGGGACGCTCTATATCCTCAGCCCCGCCAATCTCTACGGCGCGGAGCAGGATCAGCGCACCACAAAATCCGACCGGGACCTGAACCGGAATTTTCCCGGTGATCCGGAGGGCTGGGACGCCCAGCGCATCGCCTGGTCCATTTTTTCCGACATCCAGGATAAGCAGCCGGATCTGGTCCTGGACCTCCATGAGGCACGAGCCGTCCAGGGTGGCCGGGACGCCCTGGGCAACTCCCTGATCTGCCAGTCGCTGGACGGGATCGGTGACCTGATCCTGGACGCCCTGCTGGATTCCGAAGCGGGATCGCTGTGCTCCGGCGCTCTGACTCTGTACGGCTCGCCGCCGGCGGGAAGCATCAACCAGACGGTGACGGAGCAATTGGGCATCCCCGTCATCACGGTGGAGACCTACCGGGAGGAGCCGCTGGCCCAGCGGGTTCGCAACCAGTTGGAATTCACAGAATATGTGCTGAATTACTACGGCCTGCGCTGACGGGCCGGAGAAAGGGGTTGACGGGATGGAAAAACAGAGCCCTCCGGAGAAGCGGACGCTGTATCTGGCCGCCCTTGACCACAGAGAGATGTGCATCGGCGTGCTGTGCATTGCCGTCAGCTTTTTGATGCCCCTGCTGTTCAACGTCCGGAACTTCTCCGTCCTGCGGTCCATCGGAAAGGCGCTGCGGAACAGTGAAAAGCTGGATCTGATGGCCGCCGCGCTGCAGCTGGTGGCCCTGAACTCCCTCCGGGGCATCCCTCATTACGTGGGCGCCTTTTTCGTGGCGGACGCCCTGGAATTCCGGTGGAGGGGGCACAAGGCGCTGCCCGTCAACGCCCTGCTGATCCTGGTGATCCTGCTGCTGACCTATCAGGGTATCGGCGCCATCCACGATGTTCACTATGACTTCGGCCTGCCGGCCATGCTGCTCTCTTCCTTCGTGCTGCTGTTCCGGAAGATCAACTATCAGTATGTCTCGCTGGTAAAAAAGGCCGGTCTCATCGCCCTGGTGCTGACCGCGCTGCAGTTTTTGGACGTCATGCCCGTCATGAGCCGGTTCCCAGTGGGCCGGGGCGAGATGTCCATGGATATCAAAATGTCCTCCTCCGTTCTGGGGGCGGATACCATTCTCAACACCATGGCGCTGGTGGGCATGACCCTGTTTCTCTCCTTTGCCCTGGTGGTGCTCCTTCTGCTGCGGGATGAGAACAACCTGCGGGAGCTGAGTGTTCTCAAGGAACAGAACCAGGCCATTCTGGTCCAGTCTCAGCTCAATGAGATGAAAAACCGGACCTATCAGGAGATGCAGTACCTGGTCCACGACCTGAAATCCCCTCTGACCGCAGCCCAGACCCTGGTGGGCGTGCTGAAGCTGGAGTGTCAGGAGGAGCAGCGGGAGCGGGACGTGGAATATCTGGACCACATCGAAAACGCGGTGGAGCGGATGAGCGACATGATCTCCGAGATCCTGTACGAGGACCAGATGTCTCCCATCCCCACCGAAAAGCTGGTGGGTGTAGTGCTGGCCCAAAGCTCCGTGAATGACTACGCCGCCTATCTCCACGTGGACAACCAGGCGCCTCAGGCGCTGATCTGCGCCAACCGGTTCCTGTTCCCCCGGGCGCTGGTGAACCTGATCCAGAACTCCGCCCAGGCCATGCCCCAGGACCGCGTGCCGCAGATCTGGCTGCGGGTGAGCTCCGCGGAACGGGAACATCGGCTGGTCTTCACCGTGGAGGACAACGGCTCCGGCATCGACGAAGCGCAGCTCCAGAGCATCTGGGACCGGGGCACCTCCGGACGGCAGTCCAGCGGTCTGGGATTGGCCTTTGTCCGCAACGTGGTGGAGCAGATGCACGGCGAGATCCATATCCAGAGCCATCCGGGTCAGGGAACCAGGATCTGTCTGGAATTTTCTGAGGAACCCGCGGAATCATAAGAACCATAGCGCGCAGGAAAGCCCGCCCCGCCGGAGGCAAATCTCCGGCGGGGCAATTTTTCTCATTTTTGAAGTCTGAAAAAGCCAAACATTCAAAACAGGCGCAAAGCCTTTTCCCTCTTCCGACCGGGCGGCGAAACACCCGCCGTTGCTTCCCCTTTCGCCGTTTTGGCCGGTCAATTTGTAAGTAATTCGTATTTTTATCTATTTTTCAGTGATTCTTTGTCTCATTTTTGTGCATTTCAGTTTTTATACGCGGCGAGGCAGAAAGGAATCCTCTTTCGTGTAAATTTTCTGTTAAAGATAAATATGAGAAAAAATTGACTGTCCTGCCATAAAGCTTCTATAATTAAAATGCAGGAAGGCATCCGTCTGATTGCATCGCAGAATTGGCGGGGCCTCTCCGCCAACTGTAATATGAGATTGGATAATAGGAGGTAAAAACATGAAAAAGTACTTAGCGCTTGTTCTGGCTCTGGCAATGTCACTGTCTCTGGTGTCTTGCGGAACCCAGAGCACCCCGGCCGCCAGCAGCAGCCCTGCTGCCAGCTCCGCTCCCGCCGCTTCCACGCCTGAGGAAGAGCCCGGCGACGAGATCTGGCTGCCCTACAACGAGGATCTCACCGCCAAGCGCGACGACCGTGACGCCACTGGCACCAACGGCGCAGTCGCCAGCTCCAGCTACTATGCTTCCAAGGCTGGCCTCGACATTCTGCAGGCCGGCGGCAACGCCGTTGACGCTGCTGTCGCAGTGGCCTATACCTTGGGCGTTGTGGAGCCCTACACCTCCGGCCTCGGCGGCGGCGGCTTCATGACCATCTATGACGCAGAAACCAAGGAGGTCAAAGTCGTTGACTTCCGTGAGATCGCTCCCGCCAACGCGACGGCCGAGATGTGGCTGAACAGCGAGGGCAAGGTCGGCAAGTTCGTCGATGCCGACGGCAACGAGTTCACCGGCGATTACTCCAAGCTGAACCAGGTGGGCGGCATGGCCGCCGGTATCCCCGGTGAGGTCGCCGGCCTGGAGTACGCTCTGGAGAACTTCGGCTCCGGCAAGCTGACCCGCGCCGAGCTGATGCAGCCCGCCATCGATCTCGCCGAGAACGGCTACATCGTCACTCTGACCATGAGACAGTGCACGGAAGACGAGTACTATGAGGTCGCCCACATGGAGGAGGTCGCCAATTACTACCTCGACTCCAACGGTCTGCCTCTGGAGATCGGCACCACGCTGACCAACAAGGATCTGGCCAAGACCTACCGCATGATCGCCGAGGGCGGCGCCGACGCCTTCTATAAGGGCGAGGTCGCTGAGGCCATCGTCGAGACCCTGTCCAAGTACGGCGGCGTGATGACCACCGACGACCTGGCCAACTACAAGGTCGAGGTCCGTGAGCCCGTCAGCTCCACCTATCGTGACTACACCATCTACTCCCTGCCTCCCGCCTCTTCCGGCGGCACCCACCTGATCGAGATCCTCAACATCCTTGAGAACTTCGATATGTCCGGCATCGAGATCAACTCCCCCGAGTACATCCACTACTTCTCCGAGGCCTTCAAGATGGCCTTCGCCGACCGCGCCGAGTACATGGCCGACACCGCTTTCGCCACCGTTCCTCTGAAAGGTCTGACCAGCAAGGACTACGCCGCCAAGCTGGCTTCCAAGATCACCGACGCCAGCGGTAGCTATGAGGCGGACGATCCCGGCCTGTATGAGTCCGGCTCCACCACCTCCTTCTCCGTGGTCGACCAGTGGGGCAACATGGTCGCCTGCACGCAGACCATCAATGACTTCTACGGCAGCAAGGTCGCCATCGACGGCTACGGCTTCATCATGAACGACGAGATGGCGGACTTCTCCACCAATCCCCAGTCCGTCAACTGCGTGGAAGGCGGCAAGCGCCCGCTGAGCTCCATGAGCCCCTCCATCGTCCTGTATCCCGACGGCACTCCCTATCTGACCATCGGTACTCCGGGCGGCACCCGTATCTTCCCGACCATCGCGCAGGTCGTTCAGCGTATGATCGATTACAACATGGATATTCAGGATGCGATCAATATCGCGCGTATCTATGACAACGCTTCCGAGAAGATCTGCTACGAGTCCGACGGTGTCACGCCCGTCACTGCCGAGACTGTTTCCGAGCTGGAGGCCATGGGCCATGCCACTGAGGACAAGGGTTCCTGGAACCTGTTCTTCGGCGGCGTTCAGGGCATCGAGATCTGCAAGGACGGCACGCTGCGTGCCGGCGCCGATCCCCGCCGTGACGGTAAGGGCCTGGCTTACTAAGTTATAAAATTCTTGGAAATGGGCGGCTGCACAGCCGCCCATTCCTCAACAATCGAAAGGAGAAACAATCACTATGTCCAAGAAAATTTTTGCTCTGCTGCTGGCTGGCGTTATGATGCTCTCTCTGGCCGCCTGCGGCTCCAGCTCCTCCGGTTCCTCCGCGGCCGCTTCCAAGCCCGCAGCCTCCGCCGCGGCCAGCACCTCCGCTTCCGGTGAAGCCGCCGGTCTGACCGAGGCCTTCGCCGAGTATCCCGCTCTGGTCACCTCCGGCGGTCAGAGCGCCGACTATCAGATGATCGGCACTGTCATGGGCAAGCTGGGCATGGACTACACCCTCAACAATCTGGCCACCTCCGCTGATCTGGGCGACGCCAAGACCCTGGTCGTCGTCGTGGGCGGCTCTTCCAAGGGTCTGGGCGCCGCCGGTATCGACGCCGACGGTGAGCTGGCCCGTCTGGACGAGCTGATCAAGGGTGCCAAGGACGCCGGCCTGTCCATCATCGCCATGCACACCGGCGGCGAGGCTCGCCGCGGCGACCTGTCCGACAAGTTCATCACCCCCGTGTTTGAGCAGGCTGATTACGCCATCGTGGTCTCCGGCGGCAACACCGACGGCCTGATGACCGATATCTGCGCCGGTGCCGGCATCCCCGTGGACGTCATCGACAGCATCAGCGACGTCACCACCGTGCTGCCCGCCGCATTCAAGTAATCCGGCTCGATTCTGAATGGAAGGACGGCCGGTGCTCTGCGCCGGCCGTTCCGATCAAAACAACCATGGAGGTATTTTGATGACTAATGAACTGATTACCTTCATCGCGATGGTCGCCGTGTTCCTGCTGGGCTGCTTCCTGGCGAAGCTGCCGGTCAGCATTTCCATGGTGCTCTCCGCGATCGCTGGTTCTCTTGTGGGCGGTCATGGCATCGCCCTGCGCCACCTGGTCGAGGGCATGTTCTCCTACGTGGATACCATTCTGGTCATTGCCACGGCAATGATCTTCATGAAGGTCATCCAGGAATCCGGCGCGCTGGACGCCATCTGTTCCGTGATCATTGAACGGTTCCACAAGCTGCCCGCCCTGATGCTGTGCCTGATCATGCTGATCATCATGTTCCCCGGCATGATCACCGGCTCCTCCACCGCCTCCGTGCTCTCCGCCGGCTCCATCATGGCTCCCGTGCTGATGATGATGGGCGTCCCGGTATTGGAGACCGCCTGCATTCTGGCCATGGGCGGTATCCTGGGCATGATCGCTCCTCCCACCAATATCCCCGCCATGATCATCGGCGCCGGTATCGACATCCCCTACAGCGGATTTGAGCTGCCCCTGGCGCTGCTGACCTTCCCGCTGGCCGCCCTGTTCGTGCTGATGTTCGGTTACAAGTACGTCAAGAAGATGAACTATCTGGACGTCCAGTCCAAGCTGAACACCGAGTCCCGCAAAAAGTTCGGCCTGAAGGTCTACATCCCCCTGGTACTGGCCATTGTGCTGATGGTGCTGACCAAGGTGGTCCCCTCCTTCTCCATCGGCATGCCGCTGGTGTTCCTGATCTCCGCCGCGGTGGGCTGCTTTACCGGCTATAAGATCAACCTGCTGAAGGTCTCCAAGGAGTCCGTCAACAGTGTGCTGCCCGTCATGGGCATCCTGATGGGCGTCGGCATGTTCATCCAGATCATGACCCTCACCGGCGTCCGTGGTCTGATCGTCACCAGCTGCCTGAGCCTGCCCGAGTGGGGCCGCTACATCGCCATGGCCGTGTCCATGCCTCTGTTCGGCGCCGTGTCTTCCTTCGGCTCCGCCAGCGTGCTGGGCGTGCCCTTCCTGCTGTCCTTCCTGGCCAAGGAGGAGATCATTGTGGCCGCTGCCCTGTCCCTGATCGCCTCTCTGGGCGATATGATGCCCCCCACCGCTCTGGCCGGCATCTTTGCCGCCCAGGTCGTTGGCATGGAGAAGTACACTCCCGTGCTGAAGAAGTGCCTGGTGCCCTGCCTGATCGTCATCGTCTGGGCCATTCTCTTCATCGTGTTTGCCAACGTCCTTGAGCCCTTCATCATTCTCGGTTAAACGGAAGGAGCAAAAAGATGATTACTATTATCTATCGACTGATCGTTGTCTACGTCATCGCTCTGGTGGGCTGGAACATGTTCACGGAGAAGAAACTCACCATGCAGATGAACTGTGCCCTGGTCCTGATTCCCCTGGTCCTGCGCGCCCTGATGATCAAGTGAGGAGGGCTGGATAATGACTAAGAAAAACTATATCTCCGCCGCTATCTGCCTGGTGGTGGCTGTGGCCGTCATGGTGTCCACCAGCATGAGTTTCCTGGCGGCCCGTGAGCTGCCCCTGCCCGAGTGGGGCCCCAGCGTCACCGAGGTGAAGATGCTTTCCGACTGGTTTGACGGTCTGAAGGATACCAACGGCGACACTCCCGTCTACGTCCTGAAGGGCGAAAAGGAGGGCGGCTCCGTCCTGATCCTGGGCGGCACCCACGCCAATGAGGTCTCCGGCTACATGTCCGCCTTCACCTTCATTGAGAACGCCGTGGTGGAGCAGGGCACCGTCTACGTCATCCCCTACACCAACCACAGTGCCATGACCCACAACGACCCCAGTGAGGGCAACCTGCAGTATTTCACCCTGCAGACCAAGAGCGGCGAGCGCACCTTCCGCTATGGCTCCCGCGCCACCAACCCCGTGGATCAGTGGCCCGACCCCGATGTGTACATCCACTATCCCTCCGGCCAGCAGCTGTCCGGCTCCGAGACCCGCAACATCAACCGCGCCTATCCCGGCCGTCCCGACGGCAACCTGACCGAAAAGATGGCCTACGGCGTGGCGGAGCTGATCCGTGCCGAGGATATCGGCATCACCTTCGACCTGCATGAGGCCTCTCCCGAGTATCCCGTCATCAACGCCACCGTGGCGCACCAGGACGCCATGGAGATCGCCTCCGAGGGCTGCATCAATTTGCTGCTCAGCGGCATCGAAATGTCCCTGGAGCAGTCTCCCACCAACTTCCACGGTCTGACCCACCGTGAGCTGGGCGACTATACCGACACCAAGGCCATCCTGATGGAGACCGCCAACGCCTCTCAGGGCCGTCTGCGCGGCGCCACCACCGTGGAGCAGGTGCTGGGCGGTCAGGATGAGTGCTACCTCATCAGTGAGGAGCTGGGCATGCTGTATGTGCCCTGGGACGAGACCGGCCATCCCATTGAGGAGCGCTGCGGCCGTCACCTGCAGGGCATCTATGAGTATGTCACCGCCTACAACAACGCTAATCCCGACAAGGCCATCGTCTACAGCGAGGTCCCCGGATACAGCGAGCTGTTCCTGGAGGCCGATCCCGATGAACTGGGCGGCGCCCGTCTGGGCAGCTTCCTGATGTGATCAAATCTTCAGACCGCTGAAACTGGTGGTCCGAGGGGCGGCGTCCCCTGCGCCGCCCCTCTCAGGCTGTCGAGAAACCCGGTTGCGCAATTAGGCGGCAACCGGGTTTTCAGCACATATTCGGGAAAATAGAATCGAAAATAGGAAATGGGCAGAGTCATTCCATTTCC
>NZ_JBQHUP010000054.1:0-15041 GCF_052065175.1 Dysosmobacter sp. HCP28S3_G4
AGCAGGCGTTTGCGCCGCGCAGCGGCAGCTTTTCGGCCCGCTGCGCGGGCAGAAAAGCGAGGCATTGTGAAGGCTGTCGGAAAAGTCTATGGACTTTTTCGACAGCCTGAGGTCCCCATGCCAATGGCATGGGGACCTTTTCCGCGCCGTGTCCGGCCCTTATGCCAGGCCGAACAGCATCAGGATCACGCCGTAGATGACGCTGGCCAGGGTGCCGAAGACGATGACCGGCCCGGCGATGACGAACATCTTGGCCGCCATGCCGGTGACGAAGCCCTCGCTCTTGAAGTCGATGGCCGGGGACACCACAGCGTTGGCGAAGCCGGTGATGGGCACCAGTGTTCCGGCGCCGCCGAACCGGGCCAGCTTGTTATAGAGGTTCAGCCCCGTCAGCAGCGCCGACAGAAACACCATGGTGCAGGCGGTGGCGCTGCCGGCGTCCTCCTTGTTCAGTCCCAGTCCGGCCCAGCCGTTCTGCACCAACTGGCCCACCACGCAGATCAGCCCGCCGATGAGAAAGGCCATGGCCATGTCCTTCCACAGCGGCGAGTCGGGGGACATCTTCTTCACATATTCCTGGTATTCCTTGGGCGTCATTTCCATGGGTCTTTGCTCCTTTTCCCATTGATTTTCCCTAGCTTTTCCGGCTCCCGGAAAAAATATGCGGGGTTGCAAAGCGCCGGAAAACGGGATAGAATAGAGGGCACCTTGAAAACACCGGAGCTGCTTATGAAACCTGAGAAAAAACCGCTGGGCATCTATGTCCACGTGCCCTTCTGCAAGTCCAAATGCGTCTACTGCGACTTCTACTCCCTGCCCCACGCGGAGGAGCGGATGGACGCCTACGTGAAGGCCGTCACCGCCCATCTGCTGGAGACGGCCCCCCGGGCGGAGCGCCACCGGGTGGACACCATCTACTTTGGCGGCGGCACCCCCTCCTATCTGGGGGCCAAGCGCCTGCGGGAGATTCTGTCCGTCATCCTGAAGAAATACGATGTAGACAAACACGCCGAGATCACCCTGGAGGCCAATCCCGACTCCGCCCAGGACTGGCGGGAGCTGCGGACGCTGCGGAAGGCGGGCTTCAACCGCGTCTCTCTGGGGATGCAGTCCGCCGACGACGGTGAGCTGGCGGAGATCGGCCGGATCCACACCGCGGTGCAGGTCCGCTCCGCCGTGGACGCCGTCCGGAAGGCGAAGATCGACAACCTCTCCCTGGACCTGATCTACGGCCTGCCCCACCAGACCATGGAGCGGTGGCAGGCCAATCTGGAGGCTGCCGTGGCCCTGGCTCCCCAGCATCTGTCCTGCTATGGACTGAAGGTGGAGGAGGGGACGCCCCTCCATGCCCGGCGGGACAGCGCCGGCCTTCCCGGCGACGATGCCCAGGCCGATATGTACCTCTCCACCGTGGAGACGCTGCGGCACTACGGCTTCTTCCAGTACGAGATCTCCAACTTCGCCCGGCCCGGCTTCGAGTCCCGGCACAACCTGAAATACTGGACCCTCCAGGAGTACGCCGGGTTCGGCCCCGGCGCCCACTCCGATTTCGGCGGCGTCCGCTACGCCTACGAGCGGGACCTGGACACCTATATCAGGGGCGTTCTGGAGGGCACGCCCATGCTGTCGGAGAACGAGCGCATCCCGCCGCTGGACCGGGACACGGAGTATCTGATGCTGGGCCTCCGCACCGTCCGGGGCATCGCGCCCAAAACCTTTGAGAACCGCTATCGCCGCCGGTTCGACTGCCTGCTGCCCTTCCTGGAGGAGTGCCGGAAGGCGGGCTACGCCGTCCGGGAGGAGGACGGCAGCTGGCATCTGACGCCAGGCGGCTTCCTGGTGTCCAACCAGATCATCGGCGGCGTGCTGGACGCCTTGGCGGCGGACAAGCAGCGCCGCACCGACGCCCGCGCCCGGGGCGACTTCCGGGTGGTGTGATCCTCTATTTTATGATGACAGAGCGCGGAGACCGTTTTCCGGTCTCCGCGCTCCGCTGTTTGATCGCTTATTCCTCGTAGATGGCCGCCACCGGGCAGCTGGCCAGAGCCTCTCTGGCCTCGTCCTCCTGGTCCGGTCCGGGCTGCTCCACCACCGTGGCCACGCCCGCGTCCGTCAGTTCAAAGACGTCCTGGGCCAGTCCGGTACACAGGCCGCAGCCGATGCAGGTATCCGGGTCCACCTTGAATGCCATGCCGATCCTTCCTTTCCGATCCGGTTCTTTGTCCTATTGTTCCCGCCGGATCGGATTTCAAACCAGGCCGCTCAAAATTTCCCCCTCCGTGGACAGCGTCACCACCTGCCAGGGCAGCAGTCTGCCGCAGTTCTGAAGGGCGGTCCGCACCGCCTGCTCGATGCCGCCGCAACAGGGGACCTCCATCCGGGTGACGGTGACGCTGCGGATGTCGTTGTTCTTCAGAATGGCCGTCAGCTTCTCGCTGTAGTCCACGCCGTCCAGCTTGGGACAGCCGATGAGCGTCACCCGCCCCCGGATGAATTTCTCATGGAAATTGCCGTAAGCGTAGGCGGAGCAGTCCGCCGCCACCAGCAGATGGGCGCCCTGGAAGTACGGGGCGTTCACCGGCGCCAGCTTGATCTGCACCGGCCACTGGCACAGGCGGCTGGGCATCTCTCCGGCGGGTGCCGCCTGCTGCGGGGCCTGATGCCGGATGGCCTGGGCTCGACTGCCGGGACAGGTAAAGGCGGACGCCTGTTCACCCCGGGCCGCCTTGGCCGCCTGCACGGCGGCCTCGTCATAGGCCGCCGCCTCCCGCTCCGTGAAGGTGATGGCGTTCACAGGGCAGGCGGGCAGGCAGTCCCCCAGGCCGTCGCAGTAGTCGTCCCGCAGCAGTTGGGCCTTGCCGTCCACCATGCCGATGGCCCCCTCATGGCACGCCGCGGCGCAGGCGCCGCAACCGTTGCACTTCTCCTGATCGATGTGGATGATGCGTCTGATCATATTCGTATTCCTCCGGTTTCGTTTGATTTCGTGTGTCCAGTATCGTATACTGGGGACAAAAAGTCTGTTGTTTTTCCAACGAAACCAGGAGGTACACCATGGAAATTTCTGAGACTGCCCTGCTGATGGGCTGTCCCCTGTTCTCCGGCGTTCCGGCGGAAGACCTGCCGGAGTTGCTGTCCGCCCTGGACGCCCGGCGTCAGGACTTCCGGCGGGGAAGCTGGCTGCTGCGCCAGGGGGACACCCCGGTCCGTCTGGGGATTCTGCTGTCCGGGCGGGCCCATATCCTGCGGGAGGACTTCTGGGGAAACCGGGACATCATCGCCCCGCTGTCCCCCGGGGAGCTGTTCGGGGAGGCCTACGCCTGTGCCGGCGTTCCCGCCGGCGTGGACGTTCAGGCGGAGGAGGACGGCGCCGTACTGTTCCTGGAGGTCTCCCGGCTGTCCGGCGTCCCCGGCGGCGCGGATCTGCTGGAAAACCTGCTGTCCGCCACCGCCCGGAAGAATCTGCTGCTGAACGAAAAGCTGTCCCACGTCACCCGCCGCACCACCCGGGACAAGCTGCTGTCCTACCTGTCCCGGGAGGCGGCACGGCAGGGCAGTACCTTCACCATCCCCTTTGACCGCCAGCAGCTGGCGGACTATCTGGCGGTGGACCGCAGCGCCATGTCCGCGGAGCTGGGGAAGCTCCGGCGGGAGGGGCTGCTGGATTTCCGGAAGAACCGTTTCACCCTCCTGCGCCGTCCGGAGGAGCATCGGTAACGGGACGGAGGGCGGCTTTTTGTTAACATTTTGTTATTTACTTGCCTGGGCGAGTGTGCTATCCTTAGCAAAGTTATGTATACCGCACACGATCCCGTATTGGAGGCAGTCATGAACAAATTTCTTTGCAAAGCAACGTCCCTGTTCCTATCCGCCGCGCTGACGGCGTCGCTTCTGGCGGTGCCCGCCGCGGCGTCCCAGGCGCTGGGGGAGGATCTGTCCCGGGAGGACACCCTGGTCCATGAGTCCACCACCCTGTCCACCAATGTGTTCTGGAGCACCACTTACTCCGACCTGCGGCAGGAGAACCTCATCACCTATTCCCCCAACAGCTCCGTCACCCCCGTGATCACCTACGGCTCCGCCCTCACCAGCCGCACCACGGTGGACAGCATGGCCAAGGAGCTGGAGGCCCAGGGCTACCGGGTGGTGGCCGGCATCAACGGCGACTTCTACGACACCGGCAACGGCGCCCCCGTGGGTCTGGTGATGACCGACGGTCAGGTCCGCTCCTCCGACGGCGGCTGCTACGCCATCGGCTTCCGGGAGGACGGCAGCGCCGTTTTGGGAAAACCCGGCCTCAGCGTCAAGGCGGATCTGGGCTACCAGACCTATGACTCCGTGGGCTACGGCACCGAAGTGGTGGTGAACATCGCCGGTATCAACAAGGTCCGCTCCTCCACCAGCGGCATCTTCCTCTTTACATACGACTTCAACGACCGCCACACCACCGGCAACGCCATGCCCGGCGTGGACGTGCTCTGCACCATTGAGGACGGCTCCCTGTCCATCGGCGGCACCCTGACGCTGCGGGTGGACGAGGTCATCCAGGCCACCGGCGCCACCGCCATGAATCCGGATCAGGTGGTCATCTCCGTCAACAATCAGGTGGGCAGCTACTTTGTGGGCCTGCTCTCCGACGTGCCCGTGGGCGGCACCATCACCGTGTCCCTCACCGCCGCCGATGAATCGTGGAACGACGTGGAGTGCGCCATCGGCGCCCTGTACTCCCTGCTGGAGAACGGCTCCGTGGTCTCCGGCCTGCCCACCGGCGCCCATCCCCGCACCGCCGTGGGCCAGAAGGCCGACGGCACCCTGGTGTTCTACACCATCGACGGACGGCAGTCCGGCCTGTCCATCGGCGCCACGCTGAACCAGGTGGCGGCCCGTCTGGCGGAGCTGGGCTGCGTCACCGCCCTGTGCCTGGATGGCGGCGGCTCCACCACCCTCACCGTCACCAAGCCGGACAGCACCCGGTCCGCCGTGGTCAACAGTCCCTCCGACGGCGGCCTGCGGGCGGTGTCCAATCATCTGTTCCTGGTGGCGGACAACGATCCCACCGGCAAGCTGGACCACTTCTATGTGTCCCCTGACAGCCGCTATGTGTTGGCGGGCAGCAAGGTGACGGTGTCCGTCTCCCCGGTGGACACCAATTATATCCCCATGGCCCACACCTACAAGCTGACCACTGACGGCGGCACGCTGAAGGACAACGTCCTCACCACCCCGGCCTCCGGCGGCGAGATCACCGTCACCGCCTCCAGCGGCAGCAAGAGCGGCTCCACCGTGGTCCACGCCATCGCCACACCGGACTCCATCTCCGTGAAAAACGGCTCCACAGCCCTCAGCTCCCTGACCATGACCCCCGGCAGCAGCCTGAAGCTGACGGCCAGCGCCGTCTATAACCACCTGACTCTCCAGGCGGACCCGGAGGCCTTCACCTGGACGCTGGACGGCAATATCGGCACGGTGGACGCCGCCGGCACCATCACCGCCTCCGCTCCCGGCTCCGGCACCCTGACGGTGTCCGCCGGCGGAAAGAGCGTCTCCATCCCCGTCACCGTCACCAGGATCGCGCTGAACACGGTGGAGGACTTTGAAAGCGGCGTCCCCGCCCTGACCTCCTACAGCTACGGCGCGTCCCTCACCGCCAACACCGCCCCCGCCTATGTGCAGATGGGCCGTCAGTCCGGAAAGCTGGACTTTACCCTGGACGACACAGGCATGGCCTCCGCCGTCTTTGAGAAGCCCTGCTCCGTCGGCGCCGCCTATACCCAGCTGAACCTGTGGGTATACGGCGACGGCTCCGGCGCCACGCTGTCCCTGCTGACATCCGACGGCACCACTGTCTCCGCCAAAGACGCGGCGGTCCTGGGCTTCACCGGCTGGCGCATGGTCTTCGTGGCCCTGCCCGCCGGCACCGCCGCCGTCACCGGCTTCCAGATCACCGGCGCGCCGGAGCTGGAGCTGGATGCGTTCGGCGACCAGATCCTCACCTATCCCGTGTCCTCCGGCACCCTGTATCTGGACCAGCTGACGGCCTCCTACAGCGGCATGGTGGAC
This sequence comes from Dysosmobacter sp. HCP28S3_G4, assembly GCF_052065175.1. NCBI lineage: Bacteria > Bacillati > Bacillota > Clostridia > Eubacteriales > Oscillospiraceae > Dysosmobacter > Dysosmobacter sp. HCP28S3_G4. Next base: position 6,061 of record NZ_JBQHUP010000054.1, read on the forward strand.
CAGGAGGTCCCCGTCATCTCCGCCGCGCTGGACAGCGAGACCGGCATCGTCACCGCCATGGTATCCGACGCCGTGGACGGCGTCCTGCCCCGGTCCGCCGTCACAGTCCGGCAGAACGGCCAGGACGTCAGCTTCCGCTACGACGCCGCCTCCGGCCAGGTGACGGTGTCCCTGCCCGATCTCAGCGGCGACCATGAGGCCATCCGCCTCACCATTACCGCCAAAGACGCCTCCGGCAACATCGGCCGGGCCTCCGTGGACGTGGGTCCCAGCGGCGTGGGCCACAAATTCACCGATATCGAGGGCTACTGGGCCGCAGACTACGTGGATTTCCTGTACAACGCCGGCATCACCACCGGCTACCAGGACGGCACCTTCCGTCCCGGCCAGAACATCTCCCGCCAGCAGTTCGCCGTGATGCTGTTCCGCTATCTGGGACTGGACGGCAGCCGGTATGAGGACGTGGAGCTGCCCTTCGCGGATCTGAACAGGATTGGCGACTACGCCCTCACCGCCATCAAGGCCCTGTACACCCTGGGTGTCATCGGCGGCACGGAGCGGAACGGAAAGCTGTACATGGATCCAGAGAGTTCCCTGACCCGTGCCCAGGCCGCCGCCATGATCGGCCGCACCCAGGAGAAGGGCTACGCCTCCGCGGAGCTGACCTTCTCCGACACAGGCTCCATTCCCGCCTACGCCGCCGGGTACATCCGGACCATGGTGGCCCAGGGCGTCCTCAGCGGCTATGAGGACGGCTCCTTCAAGCCCAACGCCAACATCACCCGGGGCCAGATGGCCAAGATCCTCTACAATCTGCTGTAATCCCCCACGAAAAATCCCGGCCACCGGAATTGATCTTCCGGTGGCCGGGTCTCTTTTGTTTCCTCCGCGGCAGGGGGGTGCGCTGCCGCAGAGGGGATCGCACGCTGTTTCGTTACTCCGCCTTGGGGTCCTCGCTGCCGAACACCGCCTTGGCGCTGGCCGCCAGGCCCGCCAGGCCCTGCAGCTCGCTGGGAATGATGATCTTCGTGGCCTTGCCGTCCGCCACCTTCTGCATGGCCTCCAGGGCCTTCAGCTTCACCACCTGGTCGTTGGGGGCTGCCTCGTTCAGCAGCTTCAGGGAGTCGGCCAGGGCCTTCTGCACCTGCATGATGGCCTGGGCCTCCGCCTCGGCGGCCATGATGCGGGCCTCCTTCTCGCCCTCGGCCTTCAGGATGGCCGCCTGCTTCTCCGCGTCGGCCCGCAGGATGGCGGACTGCTTCTCGCCCTCAGCCACCAGGATCTGGGACTGCTTCTGGCCCTCGGCCTGGAGGATGGACTCCCGGCGCTCCCGCTCCGCCTTCATCTGCTTCTCCATGGCGTTCTGGATCTCCTTGGGCGGGATGATGTTCTTCAGCTCCACCCGGTTGACCTTGATGCCCCAGGGGTCCGTGGCCTCGTCCAGGATGGCCCGCATCCGGGTGTTGATGGTGTCACGGGAGGTGAGGGACTGGTCCAGCTCCATGTCGCCGATGATGTTCCGCAGGGTGGTGGCTGTGAGATTCTCAATGGCGTTCATGGGATGCTCCACACCGTAGGTATACAGCTTGGGGTCCGTGATCTGGAAGTAGATGACGGTGTCGATCTGCATGGTGACGTTGTCCTTGGTGATGACGGGCTGGGGGGCAAAATCCGCCACCTGCTCCTTCAGGGACACCTTCTTGGCCACCCGCATGACCACGGGGATCTTCACATGAAAGCCCACGTTCCAGACCGCATGAAACGCGCCCAGCAGCTCCACCACGTAGGCCCGGGACTGCTGCACGATGGTGATACAGCTGGCCAGAAGCAGCAGGGCCAGCACGATCAGGACGATGATGACGATTTTCAGCATGATACTACCTCCGTCTTTTCTGATAATTTCACGAAGAGCTTCACGCCCTCCATGGATTCCACCACGACCCGGCTTCCCGCCGGGATCACTGTGCCGTCGGCGCTGCGGGCCGTCCAGGTCTTGCCGTCCACATAGACAGCCCCGGCGGCGCTCTCATTGTCGATGGTCTCCGTGACCTTTCCGGTCTGTCCCAGCACCCGGTCGGCGTTGGTGGGGACGATCTTTCCGGCGGTCAGCTTTTTCACCAGCGGACGGGTCAGGATCAGCGCCGCCCCCGACACCGCGATGAACAGGATCATCTGCACCCAGAAGGGCAGCACGCAGGCCGCCGCGATGAGAGCCGCCACGGCGCCGCAGACGAACCAGATGGACACCAGTCCCGCCGTCACCGCCTCCAGAACGCCGAAGCCCACCACCGCGGCCAGCCAGCCCCAGACCATGTAATTCATGGGAAACCTCCTTTACTCCGTTTATCTGTACCGATGATATCATAACCCGTCTGTAAAAAACATTTCATTTTGGTTACAATACCGGACGCCCCTCCGGGATTGCATCCGGCGGCGCTTTCTGGTATACTGGGCCGGTAAAAAACTGCCGCAATCCTGAAAAAGGAGGAACTGTCCATGATCCTGACCGTTCCCTGTCTTCTGGGACTGGAGTCCCTGGTGGCCGACGAGCTGCGCCGGCTGAATATGCAGAATGTCCGGGCGGAAAACGGCCGCGTCCACTGTAATGGCACGGCGGCGGACATCGCCCGGCTGAATATCAATCTCCGCTGCGGCGCCCGGGTGCTGATGGAGCTGGGCTCCTTCCCCGCCGCCACCTTCGACCAGCTGTTTGAGGGCGTCCGGGCCCTGCCCTGGGAGGATTATATCCCCAGGGACGGCGAGTTCCCGGTGAAGGGCTACTCCCTGAACTCCACCCTCCACTCCGTCCCCGCCTGCCAGGCTATCGTGAAGAAGGCCGCCGCCCGGCGGCTGGGCACCGCCTACGGCTGCGAGACCCTGCCGGAGACCGGCAGCCGCTATCAGCTCCAGTTCGCCATCATCAAGGACCAGGCCTCCCTGTATCTGGATACCTCCGGCGAGGGCCTGTACAAGCGGGGCTACCGGGCCCAGAACATGGGCGCGCCCCTGCGGGAGACCCTGGCGGCGGCGCTGGTGACCCTGTCCCGCTACCGGGGAAAGGACCCCTTCTGTGACCCCTTCTGCGGCAGCGGCACCATTCCCATCGAGGCGGCCCTCATCGCCAAGAACCGGGCCCCGGGCCTGGACCGGCGGTTCGCCGCCCAGCGTTGGAAGAACCTGCCCTCCGCGATCTGGTCCCAGGCCGCCGATGAGGCTATGGACAAGGAGTTCCACGGCCGCTACGACATCTGGGGCGGGGACATCGATCCCGCCGCGGTGGAGCTGGCCCGCCACAACGCGGAGCTGGCAGGGGTGGAGGACTGCGTCCGCTTTGAAGTGGCGGACGCCGGACAGTTCCATCGGGACAGCGAGTACGGCCAGCTGGTGTGCAATCCCCCCTACGGCGAGCGCCTGCTGGAGAAGCAGGAGGCGGAGGCCGTCTACCGCTCCTTCGGCGCCGCTCTCCGGGATCTGCCGCCCAAGTGGCGGGTGGTGGTCCTCAGCTCCCACACGGAGTTTGAGCGCTGCTTCGGCCGTCCGGCGGACAAAAAGCGGAAGCTGTACAACGGTATGATCAAGTGCGACGCGTTCCTGTACGGAAGATAAGCCTGGAGCGTCTCATCGAAGACGGCTGTTTCTCCGCCGCCGATCCTGTCCGGAAATGAGGTGTCGCCCTTGCGTCACGTTTTTATCATCAATCCCAGGGCGGGAAAGCGGGATCAGACCGCCCGCATCTACGCCATGGCAAACCGTCTTCGGGCACGCCGCGGGCTGGACTGCGTCTGTATGCTGACAGAGCGTCCCGGCGGCGCCGAAGACATGGCCCGGCGTCTGGCGGAGACCGGCGAAGCCCTCCGCTTTTACGCCTGCGGCGGCGACGGCACCATCTCCGAAGTGGCCAACGGCATCGCCGGTTTTGCCAACGCCGCCATGACCTGCGTCCCCACCGGCACCGGCAACGACTTTCTGAAAAACTTCGGCGCGGACGCCGGTAAGTTCGCCGACGCGGAAAATCTGTGGGACGGAGAAGTGTTCTCCCTTGACCTCATCGACTGCAATGGCCGCTGCTGCCTCACCATCGCCTGCAGCGGCCTGGACGCCCGGGTGGCGGCGGACGTCCACACCTACAGCGGCTTTCCCCTGCTGAACGGCCGGCGCAGCTATCTGACGGCGGCAGCGGTCAACGTCCTGTTCAAGGGCATCAGCCAGCACTGGCGGGTGACGCTGGACGGTGAGACGCTGGAGGACGATTTCGCCCTGGTCTCCGTCTGTAACGGTCGGTACTATGGCGGCGGCTCCATGCCGGTGCCGGAGGCCCGGATGGACGACGGCGTCCTGCACACCGTCCTGGTGAAAAAGGTCGGCCGTCTGACCTTTGCCCGGCTGTTCGGCCCCTACTCCGCCGGAGAATACCGCAGTCTTCCCCAGGAGCTGATCCAGGTCTCCACAGCCCGGGAGATCCGGATCCATTCCGACGGCGGCGCCATCGTCACCTGCCTGGACGGAGAGATCTTCCGCTCCCAGGAAGTCCGGCTCCGTCTGTCGGACAAACGGCTGAATTTCTTCGGCCCCAGGGGCTGTGATCCCAACGCCACCGCCCGCCCCATGCCGGAGACTTGTCAACTCTGAGCATTTTCCACTATTCACAAATTCTTCACAGAATTTCTTGACTTACCCCCTTTACAAACGAAACACGTTGGGGTAATATAACAGCGTTAGCACTCGAAAGAGTTGAGTGCTAACGCTGAATTTGTTTTTTCAAAATTTTTTATTTTATAAGGAGGCACATTCCCATGAAACTCACTCCGCTTGCTGATCGTGTCATTCTGAAAATGGTCGAGCCCGAGGAGACCACCAAGGGCGGCATCATCCTCACCGGCGCCGCCAAGGAAAAGCCCACCGTGGCGGAAGTCATCTCCGTCGGCCCCGGCGGCGTTGTGGACGGCAAAGACGTTGTCATGACCGTCAAGGCCGGTGACAAGGTCATCACCGACAAGTACGCCGGCACCAAGGTCACCCTGGAGGACGTGGAGTACGTGGTCGTGCGGCAGCACGATATCCTGGCCATCGTGGACTAATTCGAAGGGGAGCAAGCTCCCCCTCGAACTCCCCCACCACCAGTGACATCGGTCACTGGTGTGTGCGCCCCAGGGGCGCACGAGTCTCGGTATTTTTCCGACGTACACGCCGCCGGAAAAATGATTCCGACGGATTCTTTTGCCCGCTGGGCAAAAGAACCGGGAACCTGCGGTTCCCTGGCCCCTCCCTTTTTGGGGATGAAAACCGGGCCGATCCATTTGTCAAATCAACATCTTCTATATTGGAGGTAATCTATCATGTCTAAACTGATCAAGCGCGGCGATGAGGCCCGCAAGGCTCTGCAGGCCGGTGTGGATACCCTGGCCGATACCGTTAAGGTCACCCTGGGTCCCAAGGGCCGCAATGTGGTGCTGGACAAGAAGTACGGCGCTCCCCTGATCACCAACGACGGCGTCACCATCGCCAAGGAGATCGAGCTGGATGATCCCTTTGAGAACATGGGCGCTCAGCTGGTGAAGGAAGTCTCCACCAAGACCAACGACGTTGCCGGCGACGGCACCACCACCGCCACTCTGCTGGCCCAGGCCATGATCCAGGAGGGCCTGCGGAACCTGGCCGCCGGCGCCAATCCCATCGTTGTGAAGAAGGGCATGGCCAAGGCCGTCACCGCCGCTGTTGAGGAAGTCAAGAAGCAGGCCAAGACCGTGGACGGCTCCAAGGACATCGCCCGCGTCGGCGCCGTCTCCTCCGGCGACGAGGAGATCGGCAAGCTGATCGCCGAGGCCATGGAGAAGGTCACCGCCGACGGCGTCATCACCATCGAGGAGTCCAAGACCGCCGAGACCTACAGCGACGTGGTGGAGGGCATGCAGTTCGACCGCGGCTATATCACCCCCTATATGGTCACTGACACCGACAAGATGGAGGCCGTCCTGGACGACGCCTATATCCTCATCACCGACAAGAAGATCTCCGTCATCAGCGACATCCTGGATGTGCTGCAGCAGATCGTCCAGTCCGGCAAGAAGCTGCTGATCATCGCCGAGGATGTGGAGGGCGAGGCTCTCAGCACCCTGATCGTCAACCGTCTGCGTGGCACCCTGAACGTGGTTGCCGTCAAGGCTCCCGGCTTCGGCGACCGCCGCAAGGAGATGCTGCAGGATATCGCCACCCTGACCGGCGGCACCGTCATCAGCGAGGAAGTGGGTCTGGAGCTGAAGAGCGCCACCATCGACATGCTGGGCCGCGCCCGTCAGGTGAAGGTCACCAAGGAGAACACCACCATCGTGGACGGTGCCGGCGACTCCCAGGCCATCAAGGACCGCATCGCCCAGATCCGCTCTCAGATTGCCGTCACCACCAGCGATTACGACAAGGAGAAGCTGCAGGAGCGTCTGGCCAAGCTGGCCGGCGGTGTTGCCGTCATCAAGGTCGGCGCCGCTACCGAGACCGAGATGAAGGAGAAGAAGCTCCGCATTGAGGACGCCCTGAACGCCACTCGCGCCGCCGTTGAGGAAGGCGTGGTCGCCGGCGGCGGCACCATCTTCGTCAACGTCATCCCCGCAGTGGAGGCCCTGATCCCCACTGTTGAGGGCGACGAGAAGACCGGCGTCCGCATCATCGCCAAGGCCCTGGAGGCCCCCATCCGCCAGATCGCCGCCAACGCCGGCCTGGACGGCTCCGTGATCCTGGAGAAGGTCCGGAATTCCGGCAAGAACGGCTACGGCTTCGACGCCTACAAGGAGGAGTACTGCGACATGGTCGCCTCCGGCATCATCGATCCCGCCAAGGTGACCCGCAGCGCTCTGGAGAACGCCTCCTCCGTGGCTGCCATGGTGCTGACCACCGAGTCTCTGGTGGCCGACAAGCCCGAGCCCCCCGCGCCCGTTGCTCCCGCCAACCCCGACATGGGCGGCATGTACTAAGAGGCACCGCAAAGCCTTGAAATTGCTTGATTTTTTGGATGCGGAAAAGTGGATTTACGCCAAACTTACGCCACTTACGCCAAAAATTCGAGCGCATTATAGGGTAACAGAAATCGGCACCTGCCTGAAAAAGCAGGTGCCGATTTTACTTATTTTCGTTTCCGTTTTCCCTTGCCGTGGGTCATGGTCGTTTTTCCACGCTGGCTGATGGGACTTTTCATGTACTTGGACAGCTTGAGTATTTCAATCAGCGTGACGAATTGCTCTTTGGTGAGCTTGTCATAATCAATACCGAATGTGGCAAGAAATGAACGGACTTGCTTTTCCTCGGAACTGCCCTCAAAGTTCATTGCATCCTGCAACTGACCCCGCATGGTTGCGGCGAGGGATGTTTCATCTGCCGTCATGGTGTCGGGGCGGTGTTCATTCCGAATATCACGGAGAATACCTTTCAGGTCATCCGCAATCAAGCTTCCGAAATATTCATCTTCCCGAATCTGCGCCACTTTCAGCGTCCGCAGATGCAGATCATTTTCCTCGCCGCCGTTCTTCATCAACGCCATTTGTCGAACCGCTTCCAGCACGGCGTTCATATCATTGATCCGCATATCCGCGATCCGGTCAACGTAAATCTCGGCGTCCAGCATGAAACGCAGGAAATCCTTGTGGCAGATCAACTCCGACAGCAGCCGGTGGTTGAACTTGCCCGTTCTCAATACTTCGATTGCATCATCACCCAAATGCAGGGCGTCCAGCTCTGTGTTTGGGTGATTTTTTTGCTCTGTCAGCCCCAGCAGGTAATCGGTGGACACGCTGTAGAACTTTGCCAGCTCCACCATGCTGAATGGGCTGATGTCCTTGAAATCGTCGGCTTCGTATTTTCCCAGCGCGGATTTTGAAATGCCTGTTTTCGCAGAAAGCTGTTCCAGCGTCAGACCACGCTCTACGCGCAGGTCTTTGAGCCGTTCCTGAATGGTGAGTTTTGGCTGCATAGCGGCGTCCTCCCTTCAAATTTCTGCCCTTTCCGGTCTTGTCCATAAGCGTGGAAATTTGCATTTTTCGGCGCGTTTTCCGACCTCTTGGATATACGGGAGAGGGCTATATTTTTCGCTAAAATGGTCTTGCAATCGCACCTGAACCTTGAAAATTGCATGACCGTCCGAACGGGATATGTCCCCCAGCGAAGTAGCCGCCATGACCGCGGCACAGGGCTCCCACAAAAGCGAAGGCTTTTGTGGGAAGAGGAGGAGCAGCGAAATGAACGAGCTTTCGTGTTTTACACGGAAGCGAGCGATATGCAGCTTGTGACGACGAAGCGTACCAACGGGGACGAAACGCCGGGAGCAATCCTCCGGGCAGGAACGACGTTCGGAAAGAGCGGCAAAATCAAAGTAAGTGAAAACAGCGAAATAGTTTTCCGCTCTGTGCGGTTATATGCACGGAATAGAGCGCTATTCAGCAGTGAACGACGTTTGTCGTTCAACATGATATTTCGCCGTTTCACACAAAGACACATCAAACGGCAAAAGCTGAGGGTGCTACCCGTGATCAACGTATCATCGGCGGTATTTCCAGTGAAAAGCCGTACATCAAAAATCAGCGCCCTATGGCAAACGGGTGTCACGATTTGATAAACCCATTTTACCATAGAGCGCATCGAAAAAACAGGAGGAACATTTGAATATGAGAAAATCTGAAACCTATCGCAATGAGATCAAGTCCTACATCGTCCGCACCGGCATGACCATGACCGAGGTGGTGGACTACCTCTCCGATGAATACGGCTGGAGCCGCAGCGTTCCCAATCTCTCCGGCAAACTCAAGCGTGGTTCGCTCCGCTATGGCGAAGCGGTGGAGCTGGCGGATGCGCTGGGGTATGACATTGTGTGGCAGAAGCGGAGGGCGTAATTAGGGTCTACTGAATGGCTGGAACATTTGGAAATCTCGGAAAAATGACCAGCTCGCCGAGGTCAAAATCGTAGTCCAGAGCCCAACCGCAGTCAGGCGCAAAAAGGA
>NZ_JBQHUP010000055.1:0-14428 GCF_052065175.1 Dysosmobacter sp. HCP28S3_G4
TTAAAAACATATTTATTTGACAAAACAAACACCAAACCACCCCCCGCCCCCCCCCCCCCCCCCCCCCCACCCCCGCCGCCCCCCCCCCCCCCCCCCCCCCCCCCCCCCCCCCCCCCCCCCCCCGCGGAAGCAGGGCGTCAGATATCGAAGTACGCCTTGGCGGACTCGAACAGATGGAGGTCATAGTCGCCGGGGACGTTGCGGTACAACTCCCGGCCCACGCGCTCGGCGTGGCCCATCTTGCCCAGGACCCGGCCGTCGGGAGAGGTAATGCCCTCCACGGCCCAGACGGAGGCGTTGGGGTTGAAGTCCACGTCCATGGTGGGCGCGCCGTCCAGATCCACGTACTGGGTGGCGATCTGGCCGTTCTCCGCCAGCTTCGCCAGCAGCTCCTCAGAGCACAGGAACCGGCCCTCGCCGTGGGAGATGGGCACGCTGACCACGTCGCCCACGTTCACCTTGGCCAGCCACGGAGAGCGGTTGGAGGCGATGCGGGTGCGGACGATCTTGGACTGATGGCGGCCGATGACGTTGTAGGTCAGGGTAGGGCAGGTCTCGTCGGTGTCCCGGATCTCGCCGTAGGGCACCAGACCCAACTTGATCAGGGCCTGGAAGCCGTTGCAGATGCCCAGCATCAGGCCGTCCCGGCCGTTCAGCAGGTCCATGGTGGCGTCCTTCACCGAGGGGTTGCGGAAGAAGGCGGTGATGAACTTGCCGGAGCCGTCGGGCTCGTCGCCGCCGGAGAAGCCGCCGGGGACGAAGATGATCTGGCTGTCCCGGGCCGCGGCGGCGAACCGGGCGGCGGAGGCCGCCACGCCCGCGGCGGACTGGTTGTTCAGCACCAGGATCTCCGGGATCAGACCGGCTCGGGAGACGGCCTGGGCGCTGTCATACTCGCAGTTGGTGCCGGGGAACACGGGGATCAACACCTTGGGACGGGCGATGCCCACCTTGGGGGCGGCCCGGGTGAAGGCGGGGGCCTCCAGCACGGGGACAGGGGACTGATCCGCCGGAGTGCGGTTGGGATACACATCCTCCAGAACGCCTTCATTGAGGGACAGCAGCTCGTCAATGGAGGCGCTGTCGCCGCCGATGGAGATGACCGGCTCGGAGGTGGTATGGCCGATGAGGGTGCCTTCGGAGACCGCCTCCGTCAGCTCCGCCACGATCATGCCGGGGCAGGAGCCGTACCAGGGGGCGCCGGCCTCCGGCGCAGCGGCAAAGCCCACGCGGTTGCCGAAGGACATGTTCATGACGGCCTCGGCCACGCCGTTTTCCACGGCCCAAGCGGCCTTCACCTTGCCCTGGGCACAGAGGGCCTGGAAGGACTCCCAGGCGCCGCGGCAGGCGGCGTAATCGCCGAAGGAGCCGGTGCCGAACAGGTAGACGGGATGACCCGCCTCCTTGAACTCGGGAGAGAGCACCTTGTCCGCCGTGGAGGGGGCGATGGCGAAGGAGACCAGCGTGGGAGGCACGTCCAGATCCAGGAAGGAGCCGGACATGGAGTCCTTACCGCCGATGGCGGCGATCTCCAGAGAGAGCTGGGCGTCCAGCGCGCCCAGCAGGGCGGAGAAGGGCTTGCCCCAGCGGGCGGGGTCCTCCCGCAGCTTCTCAAAGTACTCCTGGAAGGTGAGATAGGCGTCGTGATAGTCGCAGCCCGCGGCCACCAGCTTCGCCACGGAGGTGATGACGCTGGCCTGGGCGCCGGTGTAGGGATCGGCGCTCATCCACTCCGGATCGAAGCCCCAGGCCATGACGGAGCAGGTGTCCGTCTCCTGGCCCGGCAGCACCGGCAGCAGCGCCGCCATGGACTGGGCGGGGGTGCGCTGGGTTTTGCCGCCGAAGGGCATCAGCACGGAACCGGCGCCGATGGTGGCGTCGAACCGCTCGGCCAGACCCCGGCGGGAGGCGGACTTCAGGCTGGCGGCCACCGTCCGCAGATCGCCCTCGCCCGCGAAGCCCAGCGGGCGGCGGGTCTCCGGCACGGACACGGTGGTGTGCTTCACAGCGCCGTTGGTGTCCAGGAAGGCGCGGCTCAGGTCCACGATGACGTGGCCCTGCCAGCGCATGACCATCCGGGGGCTCTCGGTGACAACGGCCACACGGTAGGCTTCCAGATTCTCCCGCTCCGCGGCATCGATGAAGGCCTGGGCGTCGGCGGGGGAGACCACCACGGCCATGCGCTCCTGGCTCTCGGAGATGGCCAGCTCGGTGCCGTCCAGGCCCTCATACTTCTTCCGGACCTTGTCCAGATCGATGTCCAGACCGTCGGCCAGCTCGCCGATGGCCACGGACACGCCGCCGGCGCCGAAGTCGTTGCAGCGCTTGATGAGCTTGGTGACGCTGCCGTCCCGGAACAGGCGCTGGATCTTCCGCTCCTCCGGGGCGTTGCCCTTCTGGACCTCGGAGGCCATGGTCACCAGGGACTTGCGGTTGTGGCTCTTGGAGGAGCCGGTGGCGCCGCCGATGCCGTCACGGCCGGTGCGGCCGCCCAGCAGGATCACCACGTCGCCGGGGGCGGGACGCTCCCGGACCACATTCTCAGCGGGGGCGGCGCCTACCACGGCGCCGACCTCCAGGTGCTTGGCGACATAGCCGGGGTGATAGACCTCGGAGACGATGCCCGTGGCAAGGCCAATCTGGTTGCCGTAGGAGGAATAGCCCGCCGCGGCGGTCTGGGCCAGCTTCCGCTGGGGCAGCTTGCCCGGGATGGTGTCCGCCACCGGCGTGCGGGGATCGCCGCAGCCGGTGAGACGCATGGCCTGATAGACGTAGGCCCGGCCAGACAGGGGATCCCGGATGCAGCCGCCGATGCAGGTGGCGGCTCCGCCGAAGGGTTCGATCTCCGTGGGATGGTTGTGGGTCTCGTTCTTGAACATCAGGAGCCAGTCCTGCTTCTCACCGTCCACCGTGGCGGTGACGTGGATGGAGCAGGCGTTGATCTCCTCGCTCTGGTCCAGATTCTGGAGCAGACCCTGCTTTTTCAGCGCCTTGGCGCCGATGGTGGCCATGTCCATCAGGGTCTGGGGCCGGACGGCGGCCTTCTCCGCACCGTAGACGGCCTCCCGGGCGGTGAGATAGCGGTCATAGGCGGCCTTCACCTCCGGGTCCAGGATCTCCACGGAGTCGATGTGGGTGGAGAAGGTGGTGTGGCGGCAGTGGTCGGACCAGTAGGTGTCCACCACACGGACCTCCGTGATGGTGGGGTCCCGGTGCTCGTCGTCCCGGAAGTGGGCCTGAAGGAATTTCAGGTCGTCCAAATCCATGGCCAGGCCCAGCTTGTCCAGCAGGGCGGCCAGGCCCGCCTCGTCCAGGGAGATGAAGCCGGTGATGGTCTCAACGGTGGTGGGCACGTCGTACTCCACGTGCAGGGTCTCCACGGCGTCCAGAGACGCCTCCCGGGCCTCCACGGGGTTGATGACGTACCGCTTGATCTTCTCCACGTCCTCCGGAGACACCGCACCCTCCAGCAGGTAGACCTTGGCCGTGCGGACCGCGGGACGGTCCGCCTGGGTCATCAGCTGGATGCACTGGCTGGCGGAGTCGGCCCGTTGGTCGAACTGGCCGGGCAGATACTCCACGGCGAACACGGGGCCTTCATTGGCGGGCAGCTCCTCACAGGCGTCGTCCACCTGGGGCTCGGAAAACACCGTCCGCACCGCCCGCTGGAAGGTCTCCTCGTCCAGACCCTCCACGTCGTAGCGGTTCAGGACCCGCAGGCCCGTCAGGGCGGTGATGCCCAGCAGAGAGCGCAGCTCATTGAGAAGACCGGCTGCCTCCTGGCGCAGACCCTGTTTTTTCTCTACATAGATCCGTCTTACCATTTATCGTTCCTCCAATGCGGCCAGCGCGCGGCGGCCAATGTCGTGACGCATGTAGGCGCCCTCAAAATGGATGGTCGCCGCGGCGGCGTAGGCGTCCTTCAGCGCCTCTTTCAGCGTGGGAGCGGAGGCGGTGACGCCCAGAACCCGTCCGCCGTTGGTGACCAGCTCACCGCTCTCCGTCAGCTTGTCGCCGGCGTGATAGACGGTGACGTTCTCCGGCAGGGAGGCGGGGAAGGTTATGACCTTGCCCTTCTCATAGTGGCTGGGATAGCCGCCGGAGGCCAGAATGACACAGGCGGCGGCACCATCGTGCCATTCCACCTTCAGGTCGCCCAGGGTCCTGTTTTCCACTGCCTGCATGACGGTCAGCAGGTCGGTCTTCAGCAGGGGCAGAACCACCTGGGTCTCCGGGTCGCCGAAGCGGCAGTTATACTCGATGACCTTGGGGCCGTCGGGGGTCAGCATCAGGCCGAAGTACAGGCAGCCCTGGAAGGGGCAGCCCTCGGCCCGCATGGCCGCCAGGGTGGGCAGGAAGATGGTGTCCATGCACACCTGGGCGATCTCCGGGGTGTAGCAGGGGTTGGGGGCCACGGTGCCCATGCCGCCGGTGTTGAGGCCGGTGTCGCCGTCCCCGGCCCGCTTGTGGTCCATGGAGGACACCATGGGGGCGATGGCGGTGCCGTCGGTGAAGGCCAGAACGGACACCTCCGGTCCGGTGAGGAACTCCTCCACCACGATCTCGTTGCCGGAGGCGCCGAAGACCTTGTCCTCCATGATAGTCTTCACGGCGTCCTCCGCCTCCTGGAGGTTCTGGGGGATCAGCACGCCCTTGCCCAGGGCCAGGCCGTCGGCCTTGATGACGATGGGGAAGGAGGCGTCCTTCAGATACGCCAGCGCCTTGGCGGGATCGTCGAAGACCTCGTAGCGGGCGGTGGGGATGCCGTATTTTTTCATCAGGTTTTTGGAGAACACCTTGCTGCTCTCAATGCGGGCGGCCTTGGCGTCAGGGCCGAAGCAGGGAATGCCCGCCTCATGGAGCCGGTCCACGCAGCCCAGAGCCAGGGGATCGTCCGGGGCCACCACTGCGAAATCAATGGCGTGGGACTTGGCGAAGTCCACGATGGCGGGAATATCTTTGGCGCCGATCTCCGGGACGCAGACCGCGTCCTGGGCGATGCCGCCGTTGCCCGGCAGGGCGTAGATGGTCTCCACCGCCGGGTTCTCTTTTAATTTCTTGATAATGGCGTGTTCGCGGCCACCGCCGCCGACGACCAGAAGATTCATCTTGTCACAACCCTTTCTTCTCAATTAGGAATTAGGAGTTAGGAATTAGGAATTGTTCCATCACGAACGGATTTGGTGATAGACGAGAGAAGTCTGCGAAGCTCTTCGCAATCCTGATAGAGGGATTGATATTCAGCGGAAGTCAGATCATCGCAGGAGAAGAGAAGTTCCAGCCAATAAAGTGTCTCGGCGCATTCTTTCAGCGCGATATACAGCTTGTTCAGAAAATCCTTCCGGCTGCTTCCATACTGCGCTTCCGCAATATTCGCGCCGATACTGGTGCCGCTGCGAAGGAGCTGCTTGGAGAGGACGAATTCCTTCTTTTCATCGCACAGATACCGATAGACCAGCACAATCCGTTTCGCAAACGCCAGACTCTTGCTCCGGATCTCGTTCTCCCTCAATTCTTAACTCCTCATTCCTAATTCCTAATTCTTTTAGTGGTGGAACAATCTCATCCCCGTGAAGCACATAGTGATGCCGTACTTGTTGGCTGTGGCAATGACGTGGTCGTCCCGGATGCTTCCGCCGGGCTCCACGATGTACTGCACGCCGCTCTTCCGGGCCCGCTCCACGTTGTCGCCGAAGGGGAAGAACGCGTCGCTGCCCACGGTGACGCCGGACTGGGTGGCGATCCACGCCTTTTTCTCCTCGGCGGTCAGCACCTCGGGCTTCACCTTGAAGGTATTCTGCCACACGCCGTCCGCCAGAATGTCCTCGTACTCGTCGGAGGTGTAGATGTCGATGGCGTTGTCCCGGTCCGGGCGGCGGATGCCGTCCACGAACTGGAGGCCCATGACCTTGGGATGGTGGCGCATCCACCAGTTGTCCGCCTTCTGGCCCGCCAGACGGGTGCAGTGGATGCGGCTCTGCTGGCCGGCACCCACGCCGATGGCCTGGCCGTCCTTCACGTAGCAGACGGAGTTGGACTGGGTGTATTTCAGGGTGATGAGGGCCACGATCATGTCAGTCTTAGCGCTGTCGGGCAGATCGTGATTCTCCGTGACGATGTTGTCCAGCAGAGAGGCGTCGATGCGGTAGTTGTTGCGGCCCTGCTCAAAGGTGACGCCGAACACGTCCTTGGTTTCCACCGCGGCGGGGACGTAATCGGGGTCGATCTGTACCACGTTGTAGCCGCCCTTTTTCTTGGTCTTCAGGATCTCCAGCGCCTCGTCGGTGTAGCCGGGGGCGATGACGCCGTCGGACACCTCGCCCTTCAGATACAGCGCCGTGGCGGCGTCACAGGTGTCGGACAGGGCCGCCCAGTCGCCGTAGGAGCACAGGCGGTCGGCGCCCCGGGCCCGGATGTAGGCACAGGCGATGGGGCTCAGCTCCGCGCCCTCCTCCACGAAGTAGATATTCCGGTCCTCATCGCTGAGGGGCAGGCCTACGGCGGCGCCGGCGGGGGAGACGTGCTTGAAGCTGGCGGCGGAGGGCAGGCCGGTGGCCTCCTTCAGCTCTTTTACCAGCTGCCAGGAGTTCAGGGCGTCCAGCAGGTTGATATAGCCCGGGCGGCCGTTGAGGACCGTGATGGGCAGCTCAGCGCCGTCCCGCAGGAAGACGCGGGCGGGCTTCTGATTGGGGTTGCAGCCGTATTTCAGTTCCAGTTCCTTCATTTCGGATGCTCCTTACCAATTACTGATGTTTGTTGAGGATGCGCTGCCGGAAGGTCCGGGTCTCCAGATCCGTGTAGCGCACAAAGAGGGAGATCTTGTTGTCAGCGTCCAGGCTAGACCACAGCTCATCGGTGAAGGCGTCCATGTCGCCGCCGATGGCCACCCGCTCCGGCTCCCCCTGGAAGGTGGGGATGGGGCTGCCGTTGCACACATAGGTGTGCAGGAAGTGGCCCACGCCGGGGAGGGCGGGATACTCGAAGGTCTGGCGGGCGCAGGCGGAGCCCTCCGGGTCGGCGGACTTCAGGATGGACAGCTTGTAGCTGCCGTCGGGGCTCAGCAGGCCGGAGATGCGGGGGGTCCAGTTGGGGCCGTCCGGCTCGAACTCACGAGTCCGCAGGGCCTGCTCCATGGGAAGGCCCCGCTCCAGAAACTCTAGGATGGTGTCGGTCTGGTCGCCGTTGGTGACGATGAGGCCACGGCCCACCTCCCGGACGGGATGGTAGATGATCAGGCTGGGATCCTCCAGCTTGGAGGGATCGTAGGCCTCCGTGCGGATGCCGTCGGGCTCCTGGATGAAGACCCGGTTGCGGCTGTTCTCGCTGCGGCCCATGATGAAGTACGCGGCCACGGACTGCTTTCCGTCGGGCGTCATGCCCAGCACGATGCCCCGGCCGGGATAGGAATTGGACCGGAGCTTTTCGGCAAGAGAGCCGATCTCATAGACGTTCATCACGCATTCTCCTTTTCCTTGACGAGTTGGGCGGCCACCAGCTCCGCCGCCTGGGGCAGCAGGACCCATTCCGCCTGCTCCATGACCCGCTTCTGAAGGACCTCCGGCGTGTCGTCCGGCAGCACCTCCACCGCCTTTTGCAGCAGGATGCGGCCGCCGTCGGGGACCTCGTTGACGAAGTGGACGGTGGCGCCGGTGACCTTGACGCCCTTGGCAAGGGCCGCCTCGTGGACCTTCAGTCCATAGAAGCCCTTGCCGCAGAAGGAGGGGATCAGGGAGGGATGGATGTTCAGGATGCGGTCCGGCCACCGGCGGACGAAGTCCGCCGACAGGATGGACAGGAAGCCGGCCAGGACGATCATGTCCACATCGCGGGCCTCCAGCTCCCGGGTGAGGGCGGCCTCAAAGTCCGCCTGACTGACGCCCTTCTTGAGGACGCAGACGCCGGGGACGCCGTGGTTCTTCGCCCGCTCCAGGGCGTAGGCGCCGGGGTTGTTGGACACCACCAGGACGATCTCCCCGTGGCGGATGTGCCCGGCCTCCTGGGCCAGCAGCAGATGCTCCAGGTTGGTGCCGCCGCCGGAGACCAGGACGGCGATGCGGCTCAGCATATGGCCACCTTGTCCTCTCCGGTGACGATCTCACCCAGGACGTAGGCCTCGCAGCCGTTGGCCTTCAGGGCGTCCAGCGCCTTGCCGGCGGTGTCTTTGGAGACGATGACGGTCATGCCCACGCCCATGTTGTAGGTGTTGAACATGTCCCGCTCCGGCACGTTGCCGGTGGACTGGAGCATTTTGAAGATGGGGGGCGTCTGAACGGCGGCCTTCTCAATTTTGGCGCACAGGCCGTCGGGGATGGAGCGGGGAATGTTCTCATAGAAGCCGCCGCCGGTGATGTGGCTGATGCCGTGGACCTCCGCCGCGGCGATGGCCGCCAGCACGGGCTTCACATAGATGCGGGTGGGAGTCAGCAGGGCCTCGCCCAGGGTCTGGCCCAGGTCCTCGCAGTACATGTTCAGGTTGGCATGCTCCACGTTGAAGATCTTCCGAACCAGGGAGTAGCCGTTGGAGTGGATGCCGGAGGAGGGCAGGGCCAGCACCACGTCGCCGGCCTGCATGGCGCTGTGATCCACCACCTTCGCCTTGTCCACCAGACCCACGGAGAAGCCGGCCAGATCGTAGTCGTCGGCGGGCATCATGCCGGGATGCTCGGCGGTCTCTCCGCCGATGAGGGCGCAGCCCGCCTGGACGCAGCCCTCCGCCACGCCGGAGACGATGGTGGCCACCTTCTCCGGCTCGTTCTTGCCGATGGCGATGTAGTCCAGGAAAAACAGGGGCTTTGCGCCGCAGCAGATGATGTCGTTGACGCACATGGCCACGCAGTCGATGCCCACGGTGTCGTGCTTGTCCAGCAGCTGGGCGATGCGGAGCTTGGTGCCCACGCCGTCGGTGCCGGACACCAGCACCGGCTCCTGCATCCCGGCGAAGTCCGGGGCGAACAGTCCGCCGAAGCCGCCGATATCGGACACCACGCCGGGGATCATCGTGCGCTCCACGTGCTGTTTCATCAGCTTCACGCCCTCGTAACCGGCCTCAATGTTGACGCCGGCGGCGCGGTAACTCTCGGAAAAACTACGCATCCTTCTTCCCTCCATGATTCTCACTGATCTTGCTCTCGAAGCGGTCCTTGCCGCCGTCCTTGGGAATGGCAGTGGGATAGCCGCCGCCGAAGCAGGCGGTGCAGAAGCCGCCCTTGGTGTTGTCCGCCAGCTTCACCACGTCCTCCAGGCTCAGATAGCCCAGGGAGTCCACGCCGATGATCTTGGCGATCTCCTCCACGGTGTGATGGTTGGCGATGAGCTTGTTCTTGTCGTCGATGTCGGTGCCGTAGTAGCACTCGGAGACGAAGGGCGGGGCGCTGACCCGCATGTGGATCTCCTTGGCGCCGGCCTTCCGCAGCAGATCAATGGTGCGGCGGCAGGTGGTGCCCCGGACGATGGAGTCGTCGATGAGGACCACCCGCTTGCCCTCCACCACGGAGCGGATGGGGTTCAGCTTGATGTTGACCTCATTCTCCCGCATGGCCTGGGTGGGGGAGATGAAGGTGCGGCCGATGTACTTGTTCTTGATGAAGCCCATGCCGTAGGGGATGCCGGACTGCCGGGAATAGCCCAGAGCGGCGTCCAGACCGGAGTCGGGCACGCCCACCACCACGTCCGCCTGGACGGGATGCTCCAGGGCCAGGAAGGCGCCGGCCCGCTGGCGGGCCACATGGACGGAGCTGCCGTCGATGACGGAGTCCGGCCGGGCGAAGTAGATGAACTCAAAGACGCAGAGCTTTTTCTCCGCCTTCCCGCAGTGGGAGGTGTCGGATTTCACGCCGGTCTTGTCCACCACCACGATCTCGCCGGGGAGGATGTCCCGCTCGAACCGGGCGCCGATGGCGTCCAGGGCGCAGGACTCGGAGGCGAACACCACGCTGCCGTCCTTCAGACGGCCCATGCACAGAGGCCGGAAGCCGTGGGGGTCCCGGGCGGCGATGAGCTTGGTGGGGGAGGACAGCACCAGGGAGTAAGCGCCCTCGATGCGGTCCATGGCGGCGGCCACGGCGGCCTCAATGGAGGGGCACTTTAGCCGCTCCTGGACGATGATGTAGGCGATGACCTCGGAGTCGGAGGTGGTCTGGAAGATGGAACCCTTGCTCTCCAGCTCGGAGCGCAGCTCCTGGCAGTTGGTGAGATTGCCGTTGTGGGCCAGGGCCATGCGGCCCTTGTAGTGGTTCACCAGAATGGGCTGAACGTTCCGCTTGTTGTCGGAGCCAGTGGTGCCGTAGCGCACATGGCCCACGGCGATGGTGCCCGTGCCCAGAGAGGCCAGACGGGCGGCGGGGAACACCTCGCTCACCAGTCCCACGTCACGGTAGGAGGTGAACACACCATCGTCATTGACGGCGATGCCGGCGCTCTCCTGTCCCCGGTGCTGGAGAGAGTACAGGGCATAGTAAGCCAGAGAGGCCACGTCGGTGGGCGTCTCGGTATAGACGCCGAAGACGCCGCATTCCTCATGAATGTGGCGCTCCGGCAGGACCGCGGAAGGGGCGGCCGACCCCTTCTTATCAGTCAGCATCATGGGCAAGCAGTCTCTTCATGACCTCGGAATAGGCGTCTTCCACGCCGCCCATATCCCGGCGGAAACGGTCCTTGTCCAGCTTCTCATGGGTCTTGGAATCCCACAGACGGCAGGTGTCGGGGGAGATCTCGTCAGCCAGGACGATGGTACCGTCGACGGTCTTGCCGAACTCCAGCTTGAAGTCCACCAGAGTGACGCCGCACTCGGCCCAGAAGGCCTTCAGCACATCGTTGACGGCGAAGGAATACTTCTTGATGAGGTTGATCTCCTCACGGGTGGCCAGCTTCAGGGCCAGGGCGTGATACTCGTTCAGCAGGGGATCGTGGAGATCGTCGTTCTTGTAGGAGAACTCGATGGTGGGCTGCTCGAACACGATGCCCTCCTCCACGCCGTAGCGGGAGGCGAAGTGACCGGCGGAGATGTTGCGGATGATGACCTCCAGCGGCACGATGGAGACCTTCTTCACCAGGGTCTCCCGCTCGGACAGCTCCTGGACGAAGTGGGTGGGGATGCCGGCCTTCTCCATCTTGGCCATCAGGCGGTTGGTCATCTGGTTGTTGATGACGCCCTTGCCCACGATGGTGCCCTTCTTCAGGCCGTCCAGAGCGGTGGCGTCGTCCTTGTAGTCCACGATGACGAGATTGGGATCGTCGGTGGCGTAAACCTTCTTGGCCTTGCCCTCATAGATCTGCTCTAACTTCTGCATGATGATCTCCTCCTGAATCATATAAAATTTAAATTTTGACTTCTGCTTAAAGAAACAAAACGGTGCTACAATGTCACTCCGCCAGCTCCGCCTGGAGCTTGGCCTCCTTGGCGGCGATCTGGTCGGCCATCTTCTGGCGGGCCTCGTCCAGCCGGGCGGCCAGGGCCTCGTCGGAGACGGCCAGGATCTGGGCCGCCAGAACGGCGGCGTTTTTGGCACCGTTCAGCGCCACGGTGGCCACGGGGATGCCACTGGGCATCTGGACGGTGGCCAGCAGCGCATCCAGTCCGTCCATGGCACCGCCCTTCATGGGGATGCCGATGACGGGCAGAGTGGTGTTGGCGGCGATGGCACCCGCCAGATGGGCGGCCATGCCAGCGGCGCAGATCAGCGAACCGAAGCCGTTGGCCCGTGCGCCCTTGGCGAACTCCGCCGCCTGGGCGGGGGTGCGGTGGGCGCTGAGGATGTGGGCCTCAAAGGGGATGCCGAACTCCTTCAGCTGCTGGCAGGCGGCCTTGACCACCGGCCAGTCGGAGTCGGAGCCCATGATGACAGCGACTTTCTTCATAGAGAACCTCCTGTTATATGTGAAGTGTTTTAAGATATCGGGGGACGAAGCTCACAGCTTCTTCCGGACCACGGTGTGGCGGATGATGCCGTCCACATAGTACTCCCGGGAGCAGAACACCGGCGCGCCGTCGATGTCGTAGTCCACCTCGTCCATGAACAGCAGCGGCGTGCCCATGGGCACCTGGAAGATCTCCGCCAGCTTCTCATCGGCCCGGGCGGGACGGACGTCCGTCAGGTCCAGATAGGGGACGGCGCCGCAGAACTGCTGGAGAAAGTGGAAGAAGGGCAGTTTGTAGTCCTTCAGGGCGGCGCTGCCGTGGACCTTGGACTTGTCCACCATGTCCTCGCAGTAGATGGCAGGAACGCCGTCGGCCGTCACCAGACGGGCCACCCGGACGATGGGAGCGCCCTCGGGGATGCGCAGATGCTCCGCGATCTCCTGATCGGCCTGGGCGTCCATCACCCGGACATAGGCCACCGCGGGCTTCTTCCCGCTCTGACGGATCATGTCCATGAATTCCACTTCAATGTCCATGCGGGTCTGGATGTTCAGCACGTGCCGGTTGATGATGGTGCCGACGCCGTGGCGGCGGGTAATGAAGCCCTCACGTTCCAGGGAGGCCAGGATATCCCGCAGCTGCGTGCGGCTGATACCCAGCTTTTCCGCCAGGACGCTCTCCCGGGGCAGCCGCTCACAGGAGGCGTATTCGCCCTCCTTCATGGCAGCCAGGAGCTGTGTGCGGATGGTCTTGGATTGGGCTGGGTGTTCGCTCATCTTTGTCACCTCAATCAAAGTCATTTTTTCATAGGTACTACCTTAAAGGTCGCACCTTTAGTATATGAGATTTCCCTGTGTCCCGCAACTGGCATTTTCAACAGATTGCGTCAAATTTTTCGGGAAAGTGACTGGTATGCCTGACAGGGAGGGCTTTGGCGGCCTCCCTTTGTGTAAATTGACCGTGGACAACTGTCCACGGAATACTTATAATGATGTCTGTTGGATCAACCGTATCGCGGCCGGTTTCAGGCGGCGGAGACATTTCTGGGAACTGGAGCGTGACTTATGAAAAACATCATCCTTATTGGAATGCCGGGCACCGGCAAAAGCACGGTGGGTCGTGCCCTGGCGGACCGTCTGGGATATGATTTTGTAGACGTGGACGACCTCATCACCCAGGCCACCGGCAGGACGCTGCCGGAGATCCTGCGGACGGAGGGGCTGGATGCCTTTCTCACCATTGAGGGCCGGGTGGGGGAGACCCTGGACCGGGAGAACACCGTCGTCGCCACCGGCGGCAGCATGGTGCTGTCGGAGGGGGCCATGGCCCATCTGAAGGAGAACGGCGTGGCGGTGTGGCTGGAGACGCCGCTGTCTCAGATCACGGACCGGATGCCGGAGGACTTGGTGGACCGAGGCATCGCCGCCCCCCAGGGCATGACCATCCAGGAGATCTACGAGCAGCGGACGCCGCTGTACGCCAGATACGCGGATCTCATCGTGGCCAGCCGTCCCGGCGAGGATGACACCGCCCGTCAGGTGGAGGAGGTCATGCGGACCATTGGCCTGACGCTGTAAAATGCGGGGAAAAACGCGCAGCCGGAGGGCTCGTCCCTCCGGCTGTAAAATTTTAATTTTCCCTCTTGACTCTGACGCTGCGTCATGGCGTACACTCCAAAGCGAGGTGAGACAGATGCGGTTATCCATCAGTGAAATGGCAAAGCTCTGCGGGGTCAGCGTGCGCACGCTGCACTACTACGACCAGATCGGCCTGCTCTGCCCGGAGACAGCGGCGGATTCCGGCTACCGCTGGTACAGGGAGGCCGATGTGGAACGGATGCAGCAGATCCTGTTTTTCCGGGAACTGGACTTTTCCCTGAAGGACATCCTGGCGATCCTGTCGGACCCTCACTATGACAGACAAGAGGCCCTGCGGCGCCAGCGGGTCCTGCTCCGGATGAAGAGGGACCGTCTGGACCGGCTGCTGGACCTGCTGGATGCCAGACTGAAAGGAGAACAGACCATGGAGTTTGCAGGTTTTGACAGACATGACATCGACGCCGCCCGGGAGAAGTACGCCGCCGAGGCCCGGGAGCGCTGGGGCGATACGGACGCCTGGCGTCAGAGTCAGGAGCGGGCAGCCCGATCCGATACCGGGGAATGGGACGCCCAGGCGGAGGGAATGAACGACATCTTCCGCCGGGCGGCGGCCCTGCGGGACACGGACCCGGCCTCGCCGGAGGCGCAGGCGCTGGTGCGGGAATGGCAGGCGTTCCTCACGGAACACTACTACGACTGCACGGACGCGATCCTGGTGGGGCTCGGAGAGATGTACACGGCGGACCAGCGCTTCCGGGAGAACCTGGATCGCTTCGGAGCGGGGACGGCGTCGTTCCTCTCCGCGGCCATCGCGGCGTATACGAATACGAAATGAAAAAAGACGGCTCTGCTTGGCAGAGCCGTCTCAGGCTGTCGAAAAAGTCGAGCATAGCTGGGCTTTTTCGCATTTATATGGTAAAATAAGCATGGGTGATGAAAGATGCTTGAACGAGGGAAGCTGGATCGTGGAATC
>NZ_JBQHUP010000056.1:0-14222 GCF_052065175.1 Dysosmobacter sp. HCP28S3_G4
CACAGGCTTTTTGCAGGCATTCAATCCAACACGAGGGGGCTCCCGCCCCCTCGTACTCCCCCTGCAAAAAAGGACTCTTTTCCTTCAGACAGGGTTTTTCGACAAGCTGCGCTCCCCGGCCAGCGGCCGGGGAGCGCTTTTCAACGGGGTCTTACAGGTCGATCTTGCCGGACTTGCCGTTGATGACGTAGTAGGCGGCGCCGTCCTCGGGCTTGATATACAGCTTGCAGGACCGGATGGCGCCCTTGTTCTGGGCCTTGAAGTCGGCCTTGGCCTTCTCCACCAGCTCGGCGCAGCCGGCCTCCTGGCCGTTCCACTGAACGAAGACCTCGGGCACCAGGGCGGCGGTGGCCTTGCGGCTGGTCTCCTTGATGGCCTTCTCCGCCTTCTTGACGGCGGGCTCGGTCTTGCGGCGGACCTTCTTGACGGTGGGCTCGGCCATCTTGGCCACGGCGGTGGCGGCGTCGCCCATGGTCTCGGCGGCCTCCTTGACGGCGTCCATGGTGGCGTCGCTGAGATTGGCCAGCGTCTCGGTCAGATCTTTCTTCTTTCTAGGCATAATGATCGATAACTCCTTTCGGGAAAAGACATCCCGGAATCACAGTCCCGGCGGCGGACGCCGGTATGACTGGATCCTATTATAAAGCCCCGCAATGGGAAAAACAACTATTTTCCTGGAAAATTTGTGGTAATAATAGACAAAAAGTGGGACTCCGGGCCATTTTTCCGGGGATTTTCCGGCCCTCACCGGAGGACGGCGGGGAAAAATTCCGGGAGACGCTTGACATTCCGCCCGGGATCTGGTATCGTATCGACATAGTTAGAAAACGCTAACCGAGCGGGAGACGGGCGATGCGCCCGTTTGTTTCCGGGAACGAGCTAGCGACCCCTAACTATTCCGGCATCGTCCGCGGAGGGACCGCGGCCCCGGAGCAGAGACTGATCTCCTTCTTCCCCTCATTTGCCCCGCATGGCGTGCCATCCATGCGGGGCGCATTTTTTGCAAACGGGGAAGCGCGCAAAGATAGGCATTGAACAACCGGGGAAAACCTGCCATAATAGAACAAATAGGACAAGGCGGGGGACGGTCCGGCGGAGCCGGGGCCGTCCCGGACGCGCGACGATACGAAAGTGGTTTGAGATATGAAACGATTGGTCATCGGCATCCTGGCCCATGTGGACGCGGGAAAGACCACCCTGTCGGAGGCCCTGCTGTACCGGGGCGGCTGTCTGCGGAAGCTGGGCAGGGTGGACCATCAGGACGCCTTTCTGGACACCGACGCCCTGGAGCGGGAGCGGGGCATCACCATCTTCTCCAATCAGGCCCGGCTGATGCTGCCGGACGCCGAGTTCCAGCTGCTGGACACCCCCGGCCACGCGGACTTCTCCGCCGAGATGGAGCGGACGCTCCAGGTGCTGGATTACGCCATCCTGGTCATCAGCGGCACTGACGGCGTCCAGAGCCACACCCGGACGGTGTGGCGTCTGCTGCGGCGGTGGGGCGTGCCGGTGTTCCTGTTCGTCAACAAGATGGATCTGGCGGGAGCCGACGCGGAGACCGTTCTGGCGGGGCTCCGCCGGGATCTGGACGAGGGGTGCGTGGCCTTCCATCCGGCGGGG
This sequence comes from Dysosmobacter sp. HCP28S3_G4, assembly GCF_052065175.1. NCBI lineage: Bacteria > Bacillati > Bacillota > Clostridia > Eubacteriales > Oscillospiraceae > Dysosmobacter > Dysosmobacter sp. HCP28S3_G4. The sequence goes on from NZ_JBQHUP010000056.1 coordinate 1,621, forward strand.
CCGGACTTCGCCGAGGAGGCCGCCCTCCGGGACGAGACGGTGCTGGAGCGGTATCTGGAGACGGGGACCGTGTCCCGGGAGGACCTGACGGACCTGATATGGCGGCGGAGACTGTTCCCGGTGTGGTTCGGCTCCGCGCTGAAGCTGGAGGGCGTGGACGAATTTCTGGAGGGCCTCCGGACCTACACCCGCGCGCCGGACGATCCGGCGGAGTTCGGGGCCCGGGTGTTCAAGATCAGCCGGGACGCCCAGGGAGCCCGTCTGACGTGGCTGAAGGTCACCGGCGGCACCTTAAAAGTGAAAGCCCCCCTGTCCGGCGGGACGGGGGAGACGGCCTGGGAGGAGAAGGCGGACCAGCTGCGCCTGTACTCCGGGGCCAAGTTCCAGACCACGGACCAGGCCCCCGCCGGGACGGTGTGCGCCGTCACGGGGCTGAGCCATACCCTGCCGGGCCAGGGCCTGGGCTTCGAGGACGCCGCCGCTCCGGCGGTGCTGGAGCCGGTGCTGACCTATCAGGTACAGCTGCCGGAGGGCTGCGACCCCCACACGGCCTTCGGCAAATTCCGGGAGCTGGAGGAGGAAGACCCCCAGCTCCACATCCTGTGGCAGGAGCAGACCCGGCAGATCCACGTGCAGCTGATGGGGGAGGTGCAGCTGGAGGTCTTGCAGCGGCAGATCCGGGACCGGTTCGGCCTGGAGGTGGCCTTCGGCGCCGGGAGCATCGTCTACCGGGAGACCATCGCGGATACCGTGGAGGGCATCGGCCACTTCGAGCCCCTGCGGCACTACGCGGAGGTCCATCTCCTGCTGGAGCCGGGAGAGCGGGGCAGCGGCCTGCAGTTCGCCACCGCCTGCCCGGAGGACCAGCTGGACCGGAACTGGCAGCGGCTGATCCTGACCCATCTGGAGGAGCGGGAGCATCCCGGCGTCCTCACCGGGTCCCCCATCACGGATATGAAGATCACCCTTCTGGCGGGCCGCGCCCACGTGAAACACACCGAGGGCGGCGACTTCCGTCAGGCCACCTACCGGGCGGTGCGGCAGGGCTTGATGCAGGCGGAGAGCGTCCTGCTGGAGCCATGGTACGGCTTCCGGCTGGAGCTGCCCGCCGCCTGCGTGGGCCGGGCCATCAGCGACATCCAGCAGATGGGCGGCGAGACGGACCCGCCGGAGACCGCCGGGACGGAGACCGTTCTCACCGGCAGCGCGCCGGTGGCGGGCCTCCGGGACTACGCCGCCCAGGTCACCGCCTACACCCGCGGCCTGGGACGGCTGCAATGCAGCCTGAAGGGCTACTTCCCCTGCCACGACCAGGCCGCCGTGGTGGCGGCCCTGGGCTACGACCCGGAGCGGGACGTGGACAATCCGGCGGACTCCGTGTTCTGCGCCCACGGCGGCGGGTACAACGTGCCCTGGAACGAGGTCCCGGCCCACGCCCACGTGTCCTCCGGACTGCGGCTGGACGGGGGAGAGGACGAGACGCCGGAGACGGCCTCCGTGTCCCGTACCGTTGCATCATTGCCGGGGGGCGGCTTTGACCAGAACAAGGAGCTGCGGGCCATCTTCGAGCGGACCTACGGCCCCATGAAGCGCCGGGACTTCCGGACCCAGGCGGAGGTGCGGCGGCAGGAGGGGACGGCGCCGTCCCGGCCCATCCAGCCCCGGAAGACCGGGCCGGAGTACCTGCTGGTGGACGGCTACAACGTGATCTTCGCCTGGGACGAGCTGAAGGCCGTGGCGAAGGACAATCTGGACGCCGCCCGGAAGATTCTGTGCGACCTCCTCAGCAACTACCAGGGCTTCCGGAAGAACCGGGTGATCCTGGTGTTCGACGCCTACAGGGTGCCCCGGAACACCGGCGAGGTGGTGAAGTACCACAACATCCACATCGTCTACACCAAGGAGTCCCAGACCGCCGACGCCTACATCGAGAAGGCCACCTACCAGCTGGGCAGGGACAATCCGGTGCGGGTGGTGACCTCCGACGGGGCGGAGCAGCTGATCATTCTGGGCCACGGGGCGCTGCGGGTGCCCGCCTCCGCCTTCCGGGAGGAAGTGGAGGCGGTGGAGGGGCAGATCGCGGCCATCCTGCAAAAGAACAACCAGGGGCGGAACCAGCCCGTCCGGGCGGCCATGGAAAAGGCCCGGGAGAAGGGGTAAGGGGAGAAAGCCCTTGCATTTTTGGCCGGCACGTGTTAGCCTAGAAAGAACACACATGGCCGGAAGGAGAGAGGTCACATGAACATTTACGAGTCCGCGGAGGACTATCTGGAGGCCATCCTGATCCTGAAGGAACGGCTGGGCATGGTGCGGTCCATCGACATCGTGCGGGAGAAGAACTTCTCCAAGCCCAGCGTCAGCGTGGCCATGAAGAAGCTGCGGGAGAACGGCTACATTGAGATGAACGCCGACGGCTTCATCACGCTGCTGCCGCCGGGGGAGGAGATCGCCCAGCGGATCTACACCCGCCACCGGGTACTGAGTCAGTTCCTGGAGCACCTGGGGGTCAGCCCGGAGAACGCCGCGGCGGACGCCTGCAAGATCGAGCACGATCTCAGCGACGAGTCGTTTCAGAAGATCCGGGAGTTTGCCTCCCGGCAGGGGCTGCTGGGGGAGAGTTGACGGTTTCCCCCCGCCGCGGGAGTTTTGCGGGGTGTCCCCTTGCGGGGGACTGGTGGTGCGCCCCGTCCCGGGGCGCGGGGGAGTGCCGGGGAAGCCCGGCGGCTTCAAAACCCCCATTCTCTTTTTCCTGGAGAGGAAAAAGAGAATGCGCCTTTTGATGGTGTAAGAGAAAAAGGCTTGGGCGGCGGCATTCCGGACTTCGTCCGGAACGCTCGCAGCGCCTGTTACGGGGGCTTTGGCCTGGTGGTGCCCTGTTGGCTTTTGCCCACTCAACCGCATATGGCAATCAAAAAAGCTGGGGGTATTTCCGGATACCCTCAGCTTCTCTTTTGCTGCCGCACCCTGGCGGTTGCGGGGGCTTGGCCCCCTCCTGCCGCGACTCCCGCGATTGCCCGGGTAGCGCATAGCGAAGCGGAATGCGCGGGGCAAGGAGGACAGGCCTTGCAATTTTCCACCCAACGATGACCACCGCAGTTCCGCGAGCTGCGGCGGAGCAGTCCCGACAACAGCCAATGTACTCCGCACTCGGCAGGAGACCGGCAAGTCTGGTCGGAACCGATTCGGAAGACCCCCGCATTTCCGCCAACTGGCCCGCAGGGCCAGTTGTGCGGCCAGCGCCTTTTCTCTTACACCATCAAAAGGCGCATTCTCTTTTCGGCGCAACTAGCAGGGGTACCCCGCCGCAACCCAGCAAAGCGGTTGCGGTGGGGAAGAGGAAAGCGGCGAAGCGCCGCCAGCGGCGGAAAAAGCGAGCCGGTTTCGAGGAAGCGGCGCGATTGGCGGACCCGAAGGGGCCGGGAATCGCAATGCCGCGACGGTGTGCAAGGGGGCAACGGAGCGGTATGAGGGATGCCCTCTCCCGCAGGGCGTCCCGAATATAGCGCAGTTTGCCCCGACGACGAATGGGGGTTTTGCCCCGCAGCGGAGCCGCAAGCCAGCGGCCTTCGCCGCACCATCCCCGCGCCCCGAGACGGGGCGCATATCCCCACCCCCGCGAGGGGGACCCCCGCAATCCCCAATTTTTACGGCCAAAACGCCACAGCCCGAATGGGCGCGCCGTCCGAATCCCGATAGTGCAGGGGCAGGGCGAAGAACCAGAACAACTCGTCTCCGCACAGGTCCAGATTCTTCAGATTCTCAATATTCACGATCTCGTGCTCCCGGAACAACGCCTTGTGCCGGGGCAGCGTCTCGTCCGGGATGGGGTCCACGCCGATGACGTCGAACCCGATGCCCTTCTTGCCCGTATCCAGGATGAACTGCACCACATCCCCGTCAATGCAGGGGTAGTCCCCGAAGTAGCCGTCGGTGCCCCAGCGCTTGTCCCAGCCCAGGTTGAACAGCAGGAAGTCCGCCTCCCGGGCCTTGTCGCCGTAGGGCCGGACGCGGTCCATGGTGATGGCGGCCCCCTCCGGCAGGTCCCGGCAGTCGATGACCAGCGCCCGTCCCACGAACTGGCTGACGGGGAACTGGTCCAGGGTGGTGCGTCCGGGGAACAGATGGGCCGGCGGGTCCATGTGGGTGCCGGTGTGGGAGTACATGGTGAGGAGCGTCTCCTTGAAGCCGTTGGCCTCGTAGGTGTTGGCGCTCTCCAGCCGGGGCGGCTCCGTGCCGGGATACACCGGCATGTCCGCCGCGATGACGTGGGTCAGATCGAGGACTTTCATAAACAGTCTTCCTTTCCCTCGGAAATTTACTGGCATACTCCGATTTTAGCACGTCCCGCCCCGGGAGACAATTCCTCATTCCTCATTCCTAATTCCGAATCGGTTGAAGCTTTTCCGGAATTGTGGTAAACTGCACCTATCACGCTGCTTGCAGCGAAACAGGAGAGCCGAATCATGCAGGATTATTGGAATATCGAACTGACGGAGGACCAGCTGCGGGGCATCAGCAGCATCGGCCTGGCCCATCTGGGGGACGCGGTGTACGAGCTGCTGGCCCGGACGTGGCTCTGCGCCCACGGAAAGGCCACCGGCAAGGGGCTTCACCGGGCCACCATCGAGCTGGTGCGGGCGGAGTCCCAGGCCCGGCGGGCGGAGGCCATATTGCCCATGCTGACGGAGGAGGAGCAGGCCGTGTTCCGCCGGGGACGCAACGCCCAGGTCCACTCCATCCCCGCCCACGCCAGCCGCGCCCAGTACGGCACCGCCACGGCGGTGGAGGCCCTGCTGGGCTGGCTGTATCTCAAGGGCCGGAAGGACCGGGCCAATGAGCTGTTCTGCGCCATGATGGACATGGATATGGAAGGGGAGAAGTCGTAATGCCATTGGACGCCGTATGCCTGCGGGCGGTGCTGGACGAGCTGCGGCCCCAGATCGTGGGCGCCCGCATCGACAAGGTGCAGCAGCCCGCCCGGGATCAGGTGATCTTACTGCTGCGGGGAAACAAGCGGCTGCTGCTGAACGCAGGCGCCGGGTCCCCCCGCATCCAGCTGACGGAGCAGCTGCGGGACAACCCCGCCGAGCCGCCCATGTTCTGCATGCTGCTGCGCAAGCACCTGGTGGGGGGCCGCGTCGCGGAGGTGATCCAGCCGGGGCTGGAGCGGCTGGCGGAGCTGGCCATCGACATCACCGACGACTTCGGCCAGCCGGGCCGCCGGACGCTGGTGCTGGAGGCCATGGGCCGCCACTCCAACCTGATTTTGCTGGACGGCGACCGCCGCATCATCGACTGCCTCCGCCGGGTGGACGCGGAGATGTCCCCCCAGCGGCAGGTGCTGCCGGGGCTGTACTACCAGCTGCCCCCCACCCACGGCAAAGCGTTTCTCCCCGACGTGACGGAGGAGGACTTTCTGGCATCGCTGGATGGTGCCAACCCCGACGAGAAGCTGGACGGCTTCCTGCTGGACCGGTACTTCGGCGTCTCGCCCCTCATCGCCCGGGAGATGGTGTTCCGGGCCTGCGGCGAGACGGACGGCCGGGTCTTCGGGCTGGACGATGCGGGCCGGGCGCGGCTGTGGCAATCGTTCCGCAGCGTGGCGGAGCTGCCGGAGACGGGGGGCTTCACGCCGGTGTGCCTGAAAAAGGACGGCAAATTCTTCGACTACACGTACCTGCCCATCGCCCAGTACGGGAGTTTGATGGAGCAGACGAAGTACCCCACCTTCTCCGCCCTGATGGACGACTACTACGAGTCCCGGGAGCGGCAGGAGCGAGTGCGCCAGCGGGGGGCGGATCTGGTGCGGACGGCCACCTCGGCCCGGGACCGGATGCGCCGGAAGCTGGCCCAGCAGGAGAAGGACTACGCCGAGACCCAGGACCGGGACCGGCTGCGGATCTGCGGCGACCTCATCACGGCCAATCTCTACCGCATGGAGCGGGGCCAGCGGACGCTGACCTGCCAGAACTACTACGATGAGAACTGCGCCGACGTGACCATCCCTCTGGACCCGCTGCTGACGCCCCAGCAGAACGCGGCGAAGTACTACAAGAAGTACGCCAAGGCCAAGACGGCGGAGAAGTATCTCCGGGAGCAGATGGCCATTGCCCGGCGGGACGAAGCGTATCTGGACAGCGTTCTGGAGGAGATCGCCCGGGCGGAGACGGAGCAGGACTTTCTGGACATCCGGAACGAGCTGCGGGACGCGGGGTTCCTGCGCCGCAGCGGAAAAGATAAGAAGGAGCTGAAGCGGGCGGCGAAGCCCCGGGAGTTCCGTACCTCCGGCGGCTTTCTGGTGCAGGTGGGCCGGAACAACCGGCAGAACGACAAGCTGACCCTGAAGGACGCGGATTACCGGGACCTGTGGTTCCACACCCAGAAGATCCACGGCACCCACGCGGTCCTGCGGTGCGCCGGACAGCAGCCGTCGGATCAGGACCTGACGGAGGCGGCCATGCTGGCGGCCTACTTCTCCCAGGCGAAGGACAGCGCCAACGTGCCGGTGGACTGTACCCAGGTGCGGAACGTGAAAAAGCCCGCCGGGGCCCGGCCGGGCATGGTGGTCTACACCGATTTCCGGACGCTGTACGTCACACCGGAGGAGGAACTGGTGAAGCGGCTGGCCGCCGGGAAGTGACGGGGGACGGATTTTTCCCCCTCGCGAGGGGGGGCGGTGGTGCCGGGGAAGCCCGGCGGCTTCGCGGCTCCGCCGCGGGGGCAAAACCCCCTTTCGTCGTCGGGGCAAACTGCGCTATATTCGGGACGCCCTGCGGGGGAGGGCATCCCTCATACCGCTCCGTTGCCCCTCCTCTTCCCCACAAAACCCGCTTCGCTGGGCTTTTGTGGGGGGCCCCTCTCCGTGGAAAAAGAGAATGCGCCTTTTGATGGTGTAAGAGAAAAAGGCTTGGCGGCGGCATTCCGGACTTCGTCCGGAACGCTCGCAGCGCCTGTTACGGGGGCTTGGCCCGGTGGGGACTCGAGGGCTTTTGCCCATTCAACCACATATGGAAGTTGCGAAAGCTGGGGGTATTTCCGGATACCCTCAGCTCCTCTTTTTGCTGCCGCACCCTGGCGGTTGCGGGAGACTGGCAACCTGCTTTCGATACCCAGCTGGGCAGCGCATAGCGAAGCGGAATGCGCGGGAGTAGAAGGACAGGCCTTGCGATCTTCCACCCCACGATGACTGCCGGGGTTCTGCGAGCTGCGGCGGAGCAGTATCGACAACAGCCAGTGTACTCCGCACTCGGCAGAAGACCGGCAGGTTTCGTCAGTACTGATTCGGAAGACCCCCGCATTTCCGCCAACTGGCCCTGCGGGCCAGTTGTGCGGCAAAAAGCGATTTTCTCTTCCACCGGGCGCGACGCATTCTCTTTTTCAAGAAAAAAGAGAATGGGGGGCGCATCCCCGCGGCGGGACCGCCGCAAAGCCGCCGGGCTTCCCCGGCACCCCCGTCCTCACGGGGGGGGAAAATGTTCCATCCCCCGCGGCGGAGCCGCACCACCCCGCGCCCCGGGACGGGGCGCAAAACAGCCCCCGGCAATGGTGCCGGGGGCTGTTTCCTGTCAAGTTCAATGGAACAGACGAACTTACGCGCTTCTCTCCCGGGAGTCCTTCCGCAGAGCCGCCAGCTCCAGCTGCTCCCGGTAGATCTTCTCCACCCGCTGGGCGAAGACCTGGGCGGAGAACTTCATGGCGCTGTCCGCCGCGCCCTGGTGGAGCGTCTGCCGCAGCGCAGGATCGGCGGCGAACCGGTCCAGCTTCTCCCGGAAGTCCGCCTCGTCCCGGTATTGCCAGCCGTTGACGCCGTCCTCCACCACCCCCTCCAGACAGGGGTCCGCCCGGCACAGCGCCGGGGTGCCGGAGGACAGGGCCTCGATATACGTCAGGCCCTGGGTCTCGCTGGTGGAGCCGCTGAGGAACAGATCCCCCAGCCGGTAGTATTCCGCCACCTGCTCCGGGGGCACCATGCCGGTGAACCGGACGGAATCCCCCAGGCCCAGCTCCCGGGCCTGATTTTCCAGGGTCTCCCGGTAGGGGCCGTCCCCCACCAGCAGCAGCGTCATGGGGGCGTCGTTCCGGCAGCGGGACCAGAAGTCCAGCAGCTCCTGGATGTTCTTCTCCTCCGCCAGACGGCCGATGCAGGTCAGGATCAGATGGTCCTCCGGGATGCGCAGCTCCCGGCGCAGGGCCGTCAGCCGCTCCTGGGAGATGGGGGCCGTGAACTTCCGCAGGTCGATGCCCGTGGGCACCACCTCGATCTTCGTCCGGACCCGGTAGCCCTCCAGCAGGAGGCGGACCTTCTCCGTGGGGGCGATGACGCAGTCCGTCCGGGCGGTGATCCACCGGGAGAACACGGAGATGGTCTGGTGGCTCCACTTCTGGATGGGGGAGAAATAGTGGGTGTAGTCCTCGTAGATGGTGTGGTAAGTATGGACCAGCGGAACGTCCAGATGCTCCGCGATCTTCCTGGCCAGGAAGAAGGTGGAGAACTCGCACTGGGAGTGGACGATGTCCGGCTTCCAGCGGAGGATGTCCCGCACGTACCGGCTGCCCAACGCTGTGCGCAGCCGGGCGCCGGGGTAGATGAGTCCCGCGCTGATGGACCCAAGGCGCACCACCCCGTCCCTGCGGCTGGACAGCGGGGACTGGGACAGCGTCAGCACCCGGACCTCGTGGCCCCGGGCCTCCAGCTCCCGCCGGAGGTTCAGCACGGAGGTCACCACGCCGTTGACGGCAGGGGTATACCAGTCGGTAGTGATGAGTATTTTCATGAAGGGTCTCCTTTTCCGGTTCGCGGGCGCGGAACGCGCCTCGCCACATATCCATATAACGGCGCGGCGCCGGGAATTTCTCCGCCGCCGTCACAGGATCCGCTGGGACGGCCTGTCTTCAGACATCGTCCCTGATCGTTATACACAACTATTATATACCATCCCACCGGATTTTTCACTACAAATTTTGCTAAAATCACGGGAAAGTTTTCTACAGCGTCCCGGACGGCCCCGTTTGCCGTCAGGATGCCTGTTTTTCCTGTCCAGCGGCCGGAAAGACTTGGGCATTCTGCCGGAAAAAGCGGATCTTCACAAATAACGGCAGATTGGCCCGGTGGATATTCCCGGCTTGCCCATTGCAGGATATGGACAGCGGGGCCGGGAACGCGCCCTTTGCCGGACGGAAAGTTCGGGTGGACTTCCAGGGCAGTGGTATGGTATGATTTAGCCGTAAGAACAGGGGCTTTTGCCAGGTCCCTGGCGGGGATTCTCCCTTTTCCGTGGGGCACGGAGGTTGCCGGTTCCCGGCAGGATGCGCCCCCCATTCTCTCCCCCGGGGAGAGAACCCTCCAGAGGGGCTTCTCTTGCCCCTTCGGGGCAATTCACCTCCTGCGTCGCGCCCGGTGGAAGAGAGGCGCCAGGGGAACCCTTTCGATGGGGTTCCCCTGGACCCCTCCGCGACGACACAAAGAGGGGGGACCCGCGTGTCCCCCCTTCTTTGGAATCACCCCCCTGGGGGACGGGAGCAGGGAACCCCCCAGCCACGGCCACAGGCCGTGCCCGCCCCCCTTTTTGCGAAAGGGGGGCATCCCCCGCAACCACCTGACTCCCGATAGGAAGGTGCCCAGCTACCCCCAACCACCAGGGTGCGGCAGCGAAAAGAGAACGGCAGAGCATCCGGGCGGGACCCCAGCTTTCGCAACTGCATACGCGGTTGAATGGTCCAAGCCATCGACCAGCGCCGGTCCAAAACCCCCGTAACAGGCGCTGCGAGCGTACGGGGCTAAGCCCGGAATGCCGCCGCCAAGCCTTTTTCTCTTGACACCATCAAAAAGCGCTTTCTCTTTTTCCACGGAAAAAGAGAAAGGGGGTTTTGAAGCCGCGGCCTTCGCCGCATTCCCCCGCGCCCCGGGACGGGGCGCACCACCAAACTCCCGCGAGGGATATCCTGCATCCCGCCGGGAACCGGCAACCTCCGTGCCCCACGGAAAAACGAAAATCCCCCGCGAGGAACCTCGCAAAGCCGCCGGGCTTCCCCGGCACCCCCGTCCTCACGGGGAGAAAATGTTCCCCGCGCCCCGGGACGGGGCGCACCCCGCACCCCCGCCAGGGGGAACCCCTAAAAAAAGAATTCCCGTCCGGGAAAAGACAAAAAAACTGGAGGTCCACTCATGCTCATCGTCAGCGACATTGACGGCACTCTGCTGCCCTACGGCGCCACCGAACTGGACGCCGGTCTGTTCCCCCTCATCGCCCGGCTCCGGCGCCAGGGCGTGCTGTTCTGCCCCGCCTCGGGGCGGCAGTTCCACTCCCTGCGCCAGCTGTTCGCCCCCGTGGCGGAGGAACTGGGCTTTTTGTGCGAGAACGGCGCCATCATCTACGGCCCCGGCACCGAGGAGGACGCCCCCGTGCTGTCCAAGATCACCATGCCCCGGGAGGACGCCCTGGCCCTGACGGAGGACATGCTCCGCCTGGTGAGCCGCCGCGTCATCATCTCCGGCGCCAACATCCTCTACACCGTCACCGGCTGCGGCGAGGACTTCCTGGACATGGTCCGGGGCCGGGGCAACCGGGTCGCCACCCTGGACGATCCCCGGCGCGTCCCGGAGGACATCCTGAAGGTCTCCGTCTACTGCCCGGAGGGCACCGCCGAACCCCAGGGCATCCTGGGCCCCCGGTGGGGCGACGCCCTCCACATGGCCGCCGCCGGTCCGGACTGGGTGGACTTCACCTTGGCGGACAAGGGACAGGGCCTGCGGAACCTCTGCGCCGCCCTGGACGTCTCCCTGGCCGACACCGTGGCCTTCGGCGACAACTGGAACGACGCCGCCATGCTGTCCGCCGCCGGGACCGGCTATCTCATGGCGGGCGCCGACCCGGCCCTGCTGGAGCGGTTCCCCCATCACTGCACCAGCGTCACCGACACCCTCCGGACCATCGTGGAGGAACTGGAGGGGTAAACGCGTTTGCGGGACTCCCTCACGGAGATCCCGCAAACCCGCCGCTTCCGGACCAAGATCATTCCTTTCCGTCTCCCACGGACCCGTCCCCCCGCAGCTTGTGGTAGACCTTCAGCTCCGGTCCGCCGGTGCCGGGGATCACCGGCTTCGCCCGTTCCTTTCCATGCTTCGCCTTGCCCTGGATCTCCGGCACGGGGGGCGCGTCGTTCCGGGGCTGGGTGTGGGTCCAGTCCGGCCGGGCCATGCCCTTTTTCGCCATGTCATCACCTCGGGGACAGTATGCCCCGAAAGGGCGCGGTCCATTACCCCATGAACATCTGGGTCCAGTAATTCCCCTTGGCCACGTAGCCCACGCCGATCTGCTTGTAGGAGGCGTTGAGGATGTTGGCCCGGTGTCCGCTGGAGTTCATCCAGCCGTCCACCACCTTCTGGGGCGTGGCGTAGCCGTAGGCAATGTTCTCCCCGGCGGTGCGGAAGGACAGGCCGAAGGCCCGCATCATCTCAAAGGGCGTGCCGTAGGTGGGGCTGTTGTGGGCGAAGTAGCGGTTGTCCACCATGTCCTGGGACTTGTACCGGGCCACCCGGGACAGCTCCCAGTTGGCCGTCAGGGGAGAAAGGCCGTTCTGCTTCCGGATGTCGTTCACCAGACGGATCACCTCCGCCTCGTACTGGAGCACCTTCGCGTCCACCTCCGGGATGGCCAGCACCTGGCCGGGATAGATCAGATTCGGATCGCTGACCTGGGGGTTGGCCTGGATGATCTCGCTGGTGCCCACCTCGTACCGCACCGCCAGCTTCCACATGGTGTCCCCGGCGGCCACGGTGTGGGACGCCGCCCCGGCGGGGACGGCAAGCCCTGCGGCCAGCGCGGCGGAGAGCAGCAGAATTCGGAACTTTTTCATGTCGTTACCTCGCAGATTTCAGGATTTCCTAAAAAGGATAGCCTGATTGTAACCGATTTGTAACTATTTTGCAAACGGTAGTTCCTGCCAGTCGGGGAGTGATACGGTTTTGTAACGGCTTGGCGGTCATGGGCTGGTGTGCTGTGGAAAAAGAGCGGCGGGGCTTTGCGGGGTCCCTGGCGGGGGTGCGGAGATGCGCCCCGTTCGGGGCGCGAGGGAATGCCGGGGAAGCCCGGCGGCTTTTTGCGCCCCCCATTCTCTCCCCCGGGGAGAGAACCCTCCAGAGGGGCTTCTCTTGCCCCTTCGGGGCAATTCACCTCCTGCGTCGCGCCCGGTGGAAGAGAGGCGCCAGGGGAACCCTTTCGATGGGGTTCCCCTGGACCCTTCCGCGACGACACAAAGAGGGGGACCCGCGTGTCCCCCCTCTTTGGAAACACCCTCCCTGGGGGACGGGAACAGGGAACCCCCCAGCCACGGCCAAAAGGCCGTGCCCGCCCCCCTTTTGCGAAAGGGGGGCATCCCCATCAAGCACCAGTCTTCCGACAGGAAGGTGCCAAACTCCCCCCAATAACCAAGGTGCGGCAGCGAAAAGAGAAGCTGAGGGTATCCGGAAATACCCCCAGCTTTTTTCATGCTCTGGAGTGGTACCCTTTAAGTGCAGTCGCAAATTCCCCAAAAATCTGTTAAAGTGAAAAACAAAGATGGAGGGGATCACAATGGGAAAGTACAGCAAGGAATTCAAGGAA
>NZ_JBQHUP010000057.1:0-13738 GCF_052065175.1 Dysosmobacter sp. HCP28S3_G4
GAAATGGAATGACTCTGCCCATTTCCTATTTTCGATTCTATTTTCCCGAATATGTGCTGAAAACCCGGTTGCCGCCTAATTGCGCAACCGGGTTTCTCGACAGCCTGAGACGGCTCTGCTTGGCAGAGCCGTCTTTTGCGCGTTTTATGGGCTATGCCGCCTGATGACGGCAAGGACCACGACTTTATCCGCCGCAGTACCGGCAGGCGGCGATGGCCGCCACGGCGCCGTCGGCGCAGGCGGTGGTGAGCTGGCGGACGGCCTTGGCCCGGCAGTCCCCGGCGGCGAAGACGCCGGGCACGGAGGTGACGCAGTCCTCTCCGGCGGGGATGAAGCCCGCCTCGTCCACCTCCGCGACAGAGGCGGACAGCGCCTGCTCCGGCTGCTGGCCCACCGCCTCAAACAGGGCGTCCGCCGCCAGCAGAGACTCCTCCCCGGAGACGGTGTTCCGCAGCCGCAGGCCGGTGAGGGCGCCGCCGCTGCTCTCCAGTCCCGTGACCACCGTGGACAGCCGGAAGGACACATTCTCCCGCCGCTTCAGCTGCTCCAACAGAAGAGCGTCGCCCCGGAATTCCTCCCGCCGGTGGATGACGGTGACATGGCGGCACAGCTCCGAGAGGAACAGGGCGTCCTGGAGGGCGGTGCTGCCGCCGCCGCAGACGGCCACGTCCTTTCCCTGGTTAAAGGCGCCGTCGCACACGGCGCAGAAGGAGACGCCGGAGAGGGTGTCCTCCCCCTCCAGACCCAGCTTCCGGTGCTTCATGCCGGTGGCCAGGATCAGGGCGGTGCAGGTATAGGCGCCGTAGTCGGTGGTGACGGTCTTTACCGGCCCGCCCTGGACGGACAGCACCTCCTCCAGCTCGATGCGGGCGCCCAGATCGCTGGCCTGATCGTACAGCTTCTCCGCCAGCTCCGCGCCGGAGATGGCGGCAAAGCCGGGATAGTTCTCCACCTTCGGGGACGCGGCGATCTGTCCGCCGAAGCCCTCCTTTTCCAGGACCAGGACGGATTTTCCCGCCCGGCGGGCGTAGATGGCGGCGGTGAGGCCCGCCGGACCTCCGCCGATGACGATGATATCGAAATGTTCAGCCATGGATCGTTCCTCCTGTTCTGTGGATTCCCGGCGGGAGCGGAGACCTCCGCCGGGAGCGGACTGCCGGAAAAGCCGTACAGCCTGAAAAGGAGGGACGGATGTCCCTCCTTTTGCGTGTTTGATTTTAGCGGGCGTTGGAAGCGAACCGCTTGATGTTGGAGGCGTTCACCAGCTTCTCCACCTGCTGGCCGCGGCGGATGATGAGGGTGGGCGCCTGCTGGATGCCGTACTGATCCACCAGATCCCGGTGGTCGCTGACATTCATGACGGTGTAGTGCAGGCCGGCCTTCTCCAGCTCATTCTTGGCGATCTTGCAGTTGGGGCAGGTGGCGGTGGTGAACAGGAACAGCTCCTCGTTGGCACTGGACTCCACGGCCTGGGCGGCGGGGGCGTCCATGGCCTTGCCCACGCAGAAGTCCGGCTCCCGGTCCTTCAGGCGGCGGCCCTCCAGACGGGAGGTGCCCAGCTCGTACTCCTGACGGTCCTTGAACTCCTGGACCTTGCCGTCGTTCCAGTTCTGGACGGGACGGTAGTATCCGGTGATGCGGCTCCAGACCTCGGTGGTCTTGCCGCACTTGGGGCAGGAGAAATGCTCGCCGGCGATATAGCCGTGCTCCTGGCAGATGGAATAGGTGGGAGAGAGGGTGTAGTAGGGCAGCTTGAAGTTCTCGGCGATCTTCCGCACCAAGGCGGCGGCGGACTTCCAGTCCGGCAGCTTCTCGCCCAGGAAGGCGTGGAACACGGTGCCGGAGGTGTAGAGGGTCTGGAGATCGTCCTGGACCGCCAGGGCCTCGAAAATGTCCTCGGTGTAGCCCACGGGCAGGTGGGAGGAGTTGGTGTAGTAGGGGGTGTCGCCCTCGTGCTTGGCGGCGGTGATGATGTCGGGGTACTTGGCTACATCGTGCTTGGCCAGACGGAAGGCGGTGGACTCGGCGGGAGTGGCCTCCAGGTTATAGAGGTCGCCGTACTCCTCCTGATAGTCCTTCAGACGCTCCCGCATGTGGTTCAGAACGTCCTTGGCGAAGTCCTGGGTCTCGGTGTGGGTCAGGTCCTTCTTCAGCCAGCAGGCGTTGAGGCCCGCCTCATTCATGCCCACCAGACCGATGGTGGAGAAGTGGTTGGCGAAGGTGCCCAGATAGTACTTGGTGTAGGGGTACAGACCGGCATCCATCAGCCGGGTGATGACGGTGCGCTTCACCTTCAGGGACCGGGCGGCGATGTCCATGATCTTGTCCAGCCGGGTGTAGAACTCCTCGGGGGTCTTGGAGAGGTAGGCGATGCGGGGCAGGTTGATGGTCACCACGCCCACGGAGCCGGTGGACTCGCCGGAGCCGAAGAAGCCGCCGGACTTTTTCCGCAGCTCCCGCAGGTCCAGACGCAGGCGGCAGCACATGGACCGGACGTCGGAGGGCTCCATGTCGGAGTTGATATAGTTGGAGAAGTAGGGGGTGCCGTACTTGGCGGTCATGCCGAACAGGAGGCGGTTGTTCTCCGTCTCACTCCAGTCGAAGTCCCGGGTGATGGAGTAGGTGGGGATGGGATACTGGAAGCCCCGGCCGTCGGCGTCGCCCTCGGTCATGATCTCGATGAACGCCTTGTTCACCATGTCCATTTCCTGCTTGCAGTCGCCGTAGGTGAAGTCCATCTCCTTGCCGCCCACGATGGCCGGCAGGTCCTTCAGGTCATTGGGGACGGTCCAGTCCAGAGTGATGTTGGAGAAGGGCGCCTGTGTGCCCCAGCGGGAGGGGGTGTTGACGCCGAACACGAAGGACTGGATGCACTGCTTGACCTCTTTCTGGGTCAGGTGATCCACTTTCACGAAGGGAGCCAGATAGGTGTCGAAGGAGGAGAAGGCCTGGGCGCCCGCCCACTCGTTCTGCATGATGCCCAGGAAGTTCACCATCTGGTTGCACAGGGTGCTGAGGTGGCTGGCGGGGGAGGAGTTGATCTTGCCGGGAATGCCCAGGCCCTGCTGGATGAGCTGCTTCAGGCTCCAGCCGGCGCAGTAGCCGGTGAGCATGCTGAGGTCGTGGATGTGGATGTCGCCGCTGCGGTGGGCGTTGGCGATCTCAGGGTCATAGACCTCGCTGAGCCAGTAGTTGGCGGTGATGGCGCCGGAGTTGGAGAGGATCAGGCCGCCCACGGAGTAAGTGACGGTGGAGTTCTCCTTCACGCGCCAGTCGTTGACGTGGAGGTAGTTGTTCACCAGCTCCTTGTAGTCCAGCACGGTGGAGCTGAGGTTGCGGATCTTCTCCCGCTGCTTGCGGTAGAGGATGTAGGCCTTGGCCACATCGGCGTAGCCCGCCTTGCTGAGGACGTTCTCCACGCTGTCCTGGATGTCCTCCACGCTGATCCGGCCATCGTGGATCTTCTCCTGATAGTCGGCGGTGACCTTCAGGGCCAGCAGGTCGATGATGTCAGTGTTGTAGGCCATGCCGGTGGCCTCAAAGGCCTTGGTGATGGCTACGCTGATCTTGGAAATGTTGAAATCCGTGACCTTCCCGTCTCGTTTAACGACTTGATACATACTTTCTCCTATCCTCTCTCGGTCAAACTGCTGCTCGATCATTTGCTCTATCATTTCCCTCCGGCAGAGGGGGTGTGGGGTCTCAAAACACCTGATGAAAGGGCGGTAAACCGCCCAGCAATTTCTATTGTAACATACCACTGGTGGAAGTCAAGCTGAAAAACCACTATATCTTGTGATACAATTTCGTAGACATTACCAATTGCATCAAGATGTTGTTAGATACCCCGGATGGCCACCTCTCCGAAGAAGGGACGGGCTGCGTCGGCCAGGGACCGCAGCGTCTCCGGCGGCCAGGCCGTCAGGCCGCTGCCCACCAGATCGCCGGAGTCCACGAACTGCTGGAGGAAGTACCGGGGCGCGCCCTCCAGCCATTGGCCGATGGCCTCCATGTCCGCGGCGGTGTGAAATTCCCGGACCACAGTGGTGCGGAACTCGAAGGGGACGGGCCCCTCCATCAGCAGGGCCGCGCTCTCCCGGATGGGAGCCATGTCGAAGCCGGGGACGCCCACAGTCAGGGGATATTTCTCCGGGGAATTTTTGATATCCATGGCTGCATAGTCCACCAGACCGGCGTCCAGCAGGGCGGCGAGACGGTCCGGAAAGGTGCCGTTGGTGTCCAGCTTCACGTCAAAGCCCAGATCCTTCACCGCCCGGAGAAAGTCCGGGACGCCCGGCTGCATCAGCGGCTCGCCGCCGGAGAGCACCACGCCGTCCAGCAGGCCCCGGCGGCTTTTGAGAAAGGCCAGCACAGCATCCTGGGACAGCACCTCGTTCTCCTCCACCCGGGTCACAAGGAGTGCGTTGTGGCAGAACGGACACCGGAGATTGCACCCGCCGGTGAACACCGTGGCGGCCAGTTTTCCGGGGTAATCCACCATGGCCAGCTTCTGTAATCCGCAGATCTTCATTGTGCCCACCTCCGTTCCGGCACTCAAGATGTTGTTATCATAGACCAGACTGTCCACAAGTACAAGTGCCTTTTGCAACAGTATTTTCCAAAAACACCGCAAGCCCCTGGCACCACTGGCCTGGCGGCGGAGAGAAAAATTTCAGACAAAATTCAGTCCGCGGTTTTTCTTTTTGATAGAGTGTGATAAGATATAGAGACTGCTGATCCCGGGCCTATGCGCCCGCCTGTTTTGAAGGAGGTGTTTCCGCTGCAAACCGTGGAACTTTCCATCCTGGACTGGCTCCAGATCCATCTGCGCTGCGGCGTGCTGGACGCGGTGATGCCGGCGGTGAGCCGCATCTGCGACCACGGCGAGGTGTGGATCCTGCTGGCGCTCATCCTGCTGCTGACAAAAAAGCACCGGAAGGCAGGGGCCTCCGTGGCCTGCGCCCTGGTGCTGGATCTGATTTTCTGCAATCTGCTCCTGAAGCCGCTGGTGGGCCGCCTGCGGCCCTTTGCCGTCAACACGGCGGTGGCGCTGCTGGTACCGCCGCCGTTGGACGCCTCCTTCCCCTCAGGGCACACGGCGTCCTCCTTTGCGGCGGCCGCGGCGCTGTGGGCGGCCGGATATCACCGGATGGGCGCGGCGGCGCTGGTATTGGCCTGCGCCATCGCCTTCTCCCGGCTGTACCTGTATGTCCACTGGCCCAGCGACGTGCTGGCCGGCGCGATCCTGGGCGCGGTCCTGGGGTGGTCCGGCGCCGCGCTGGTAAAGGCGGCGTCGAAGCGGCGTTCCGGAGAGGAACAGCCGTGACGCGGCGGGTTTCCCGCATCCAAACAACAGACGTCCGCAGGCTTTTGCCTGCGGACGTCTCAGCTTGCGGGGAAACTTTACTGGATGCCGGTGACGGTGTAGTCCTGATCCTCCACGGCCTTTTTCAGGGTGTCGTCGGAGACGGCGGACTTCAGCGTCACCACGGCGGTGCCCGCCTCATGGCTGACGGCGGCCTGTTCCACCTCCGGCAGGGCCTCCAGGGCCTTCTTCACCCGGGCCTCGCAGTGGACGCACATCATGCCTTCGATCTTCATGGTCTTTTCCATAGTGGTTGTTTCCTCCTCTTTGTTGTGTCTGGATTGGATTTTATGATCTCTGCGGGGATCCCGCAGATCAAACAGATTCAGCCGCAGGGCGTTGGACACCACGCAGAAGCTGCTGAGGCTCATGGCCGCCGCGCCGAACATGGGGTTCAGCGTCAGCCCCAGGGGGATGAACACGCCGGCGGCCAGCGGAATGCCGATGGTGTTGTAGAAGAACGCCCAGAACAGGTTCTGGTGGATGTTCCGCAGCGTGGCACGGCTCAGCCGGATGGCGGCGGGGACGTCGCTGAGGCGGCTCTTCATCAGCACCACGTCCGCCGCGTCGATGGCCACGTCGGTGCCCGCGCCGATGGCGATGCCCATGTCTGCCCGGGTCAGGGCCGGGGCGTCGTTGATGCCGTCGCCCACCATGGCCACCCGGCCCCGGCGCTTCAACTCCCGGATGACCCGTTCCTTGCCGTCCGGCAGGACGCCGGCGATAACCTCGTCCACGCCGGCCTGGGCGCCGATGGCCCGGGCGGTGCGCTCGTTGTCGCCGGTGAGCATCACCACGCGGATGCCCATGTTCCGCAGCTCCGCCACGGCCCGGGGACTGTCGGGCTTGATGACGTCCGCCACGGCGATGACGCCCAGGAGCTTCCGGTCCTGGCTGAAGAACAGGGGCGTCTTGCCCTGCTCCGCCAGCGATTCCGCCTGGGCGCGGACAGTCTCCGGAACCTCTGCCCGGGCGCTGATGAAGCTGAGATTGCCGCCGCTGAGGACGGCGCCCTCACGGCGGGCGGTGAGGCCGTTGCCCGGCAGGGCCTGGAAGTCCGAGACCTCCTCCGGCGCTAGCCGCCGCTCCTCCGCAGCCTGCAAAATGGCCCGGGCCAGGGGATGCTCGCTTCTGCGCTCCAGAGCGTAAGCCAGACGGAGCAGCTCCTCCTGGCTGACGCCATCGGCGGGCAGGATGTCCGTCGCCTTCGGCTCGCCGGAGGTGATGGTGCCGGTCTTGTCCAGCGCCACGATCTCTGTCTTTCCGGCGGCCTCCAGAGAGGCGGCGGTCTTGAACAGGATGCCGTTTTTGGCCCCCATGCCGCTGCCCACCATGATGGCCACGGGCGTGGCCAGTCCCAGGGCGCAGGGACAGGAGATCACCAGCACGGAGATGCCCCGGGCCAGGGCGAAGCCCACGCTCCGGCCCAGCAGCAGCCACACGACGGTGGTGATGACCGCGATGGTGATGACCGCCGGGACGAACACGCTGGAGACCCTGTCCGCCACCTTGGCGATGGGGGCCTTGGTGGCTGCCGCGTCGCTGACCATCTGGATGATCTGGGACAGGGTGGTATCCTCACCCACCCGGGTGGCCTGACACTTCAGGAAACCGGACTGGTTCACCGTGGCGGCGGAGACGGCGTCCCCCGGCCCCTTGTCCGCCGGGACGCTCTCGCCGGTGAGGGTGGACTCGTTGACGGCGCTCTCGCCCTCCAGCACCACGCCGTCCACCGGAATATGCTCCCCGGGGCGCACCACAAAGACATCGCCCTTCTGCACCTGCTCGATGGGCACCTCCGTCTCCCCGCCGTCCCGGAGAACCACGGCGGTCTTGGGGGCCAGCTTCATCAGGCTTTTCAGGGCGTCGGTGGTTTTGCCTTTGGACCGGGCCTCCAGCATCTTGCCCACGGTGATGAGGGTCAGGATCATGGCGGCGGACTCAAAGTAGAACTCCATCATATAGGTCATGACGGCGTCCATATCCATGTCCACCTGGGCGCGGGTCATGGCGAACAGGGCGTAGGTACTGTAGACGAAAGCCGCCGAGGACCCCAGGGCCACCAGCGTGTCCATGTTGGGGGCCCGGTGCCACAGGCTCCTGAAGCCGCTGATAAAGAACTTTTGATTGATGACCATGATGATCACCGTCAGCAGCAGCTGGGTCAACCCCATGGCCACGTGGTTGTCGTCATAGAAGGCGGGCAGGGGCCAGCCCCACATCATATGGCCCATGGAGAAGTACATCAGCACGATGAGGAACCCCAGAGACCACGCCAGCCGCTGTTTCAGAAACGGCGTCTCCCGGTCCCGGAGCTGGTCCTCCGTCTCATTGGCCGGGACGGCCTTTGCCCCGGCGGCGCCCTTGAGGGAGGCGCCGTAGCCCGCGCCCTCCACCGCCGCCACGATGTCGGCGGCAGCGGCGGTGCCCTCCACGCCCATGGAGTTGGTCAGCAGGCTCACAGAGCAGGCCGTGACTCCCGGCACCTTGGAGACGGCCTTTTCCACTCTGGCGCTGCACGCCGCGCAGCTCATGCCGGTGACGTTGTATTGCTGCATGAAAGTCCTCCTTTGAAAACGGTGCGGGCTCGCCCGCCTCGGATAGTTTGGCGTGTCCGTTCCGGATTATGACGGCTCCGGAGACGAGGGCCTCTATTTCATCAGCTTCTGGAGGGTCTTCACCAGTTCGTCGATGCTCTCGTCCTTGCCGTCCCGGATGTCCTGGGCCACGCAGGTGCGGATGTGCTGGGCCAGCAGCTCCCGATTGAAGGCGTTCACCGCCGCCGTCACCGCCGCGGACTGGACCAGAATATCCACGCAGTAGGCGTTGTTCTCCACCATGCCCCGGATACCCCGGATCTGCCCCTCGATGCGGTTCAGCCGGTGGATGAGGCTGGTGTATTCGTCGGGGGAACGCTCCTTTTTCCGCTGGCAGCGGCAGGCTTCCTGTTCCATGTGGACACCTCCTGTAAAAATACCCCGGTAGGGTATCACTATCATATACCCTCCGGGGGTATTTGTCAAGAGCGCGGAGGAAAAAGAGTGCGCCGCGGGACGGCGGGGCATTCCCAAACAGGAGGATGTGTGGTATGATACCAATACATAAAATACAAATGGGAGGGACCGCCATGAAGCTGCCGGAACGCTATGAATCAGACGTACTGTTTTTCTTTGACGGCAGGCCGCTGGAGCTGGCGCTGTACCAGACGCTGTTCCGTTCTCTGGAGACGGCGTTCCCCGAGGCGTCCGTCAGGGTGCAGAAGACCCAGATCAGCTTTTACGGCAGACATCTCTTTGCCGCCGTGTCGCTGCCGGTGCGCAGGCGGAAGGGCTGGCCGGAGCACTGCATCGTCGTGACCATCGGGCTGTCCCACCGTCTGGAGTCGCCCCGGATCGCCGTGGCCGTGGAGCCGTACCACAACCGCTGGACCCATCATGTGCTGGTGTCCGGAGAGGAGCAGATCGACGGCGAGCTGCTGGACTGGCTGAAAGAGGCCTGGGCGTTTTCGGAGAACAAGCGCTGACAGCGGGACGCGGCCCCATGAGAACAGGATCGAAAAGGAGAGGAAACCAATGAAAACCGCCATCTGTTATTATTCCCGGCACCACGGGAACACGCTGAAAGTTCTGGAGGCCATGGCCCGGGGGAACGACATCGACCTCATCGACGTGACGGCCCGGATGGCCGTCCATCTGGAGGAATACGACTGCATCGGCTTCGCCTCCGGCATCTACTACTCCAAATTCCAGAAGTCAGTGCTGGACTTCGCCGGACAGTACCTGCCGGAGGGGAAGGACGTGTTCTTCGTCTACACCTGCGGCTCCATGGGCAAGGGCTACACCAAAGCCATCGCCGAAGCCGCCGCCGCAAAAAAGGCGCATATTCTGGGGGAGTACGGCTGCCGGGGCTTTGACACCTTCGGCCCCTTCAAGCTGGTGGGCGGCATCGCCAAGGGCCATCCCGATGCAGACGATCTGCAAAAGGCGAGGGACTTCTACCAGTCCATCTGCCGGGAGCGGTGACGCGGACGCGGCACCGGCCTGAAGCTGATTTACATAAAAGCAGGACCACCGGCGGCGGAAAGGCGTCCGCTGCGGTGGTCCTGTTTGATTTGTTCAGTCTTCCTCCATCAGCCGGAGACCGGCGGTGGCGGTGACGGGCAGGGAGAAGACGATGGATTTGGCCTTGCTTTCCATGCCCGCGTTCTGCATGATGGACTGCATGATACCGTTTTTCAGGGCTTTTTTGGCGACGATGAAGATCATCTCCTTCTCCGGCGCCAGCGAGACACCCAAAAACCGTTCCGCCCGCTCCATGCCGGTGCCCTTGGCATGGATAACGGTGCCGCCGGCGGCGCCGGCCTCCCGGGCGGCGTCCATGATCTGGTCGCTGTAGCCGTGGTTGGCGATGACCACCAGCAGCTCATGGGTCGTGTCCTTCAAAGTGGATTCCTCCCCTTTCTCATAGTCCTGATTTTCCGTCAGGAACAGCAGTTCCCGCCTGCCGCCGATGCTGCTCAGCGGCACGATGAAGGCGATGCCGGTGCCAGGCACGTCGATGCGCAGCCGGGACTCGAGCCCCTTCCGCAGCCGCTCCCACACCTGTCCCGTCACCACGCTGAAGGTGACGGACTTGTCGGAGGACTCCAGCCCCAGACAGTCCATCGTCTCGTTGCTGGCGGTGCCGGTGCCCAGGGTGACGAAATTCACCGCCACCCGCTGCTCCTTATAAAAGGTGATGAAGCGGGCCAGCCGTTTCCGGTCGGTGACGGTGACCATCAGATACAATTCACTCACAGTGTCCCGCCTCCTTACAGTTCGATGATGTCATAGTCCCCTAGCAGGGCAAAGGCGTCGCCGCCGGAGACGCCGGACAGGGACGCAGCAGCCTGTTTCGTGCGGAGCCGGTAGACCAGGCCCAGGATCTGAATGGTGATGAGGGGCGTCATGGCCACCATGGCCACCACGCCGAAGGCGTCGGTGATGATATTCCCGCCCACGGCGGCGCAGGTGCCCATGGCGAAGGGCAGCAGAAAGGTGGTGGTCATGGGGCCGGAGGCCACGCCGCCGGAGTCGAAGGCGATGGCGGTGAAGATTTTCGGCACGAAGAAGGACAGGCCCAGCGCCAGGGCGTAGCCGGGGATCAGCAGGTAAAAGATGGACAGTCCCGTCAGCACCCGGACCATGGCCAGTCCCACGGAGACGGCCACGCCGATGCAGAGGCTGCGCTTCATGGCCTCGCCGGAGATGGCGCCGTCGGTCAGCTCCTCCACCTGCCGCATGAGGACGTACACCGCCGGTTCCGCCATGACGATGAAGTAGCCGATGACCATGCCGATGGGGACGATGACCCAGCGGCAGGACAGGGAGGCCAGCACCTGCCCCAGATAGTTGCCGGCGGGCATGAAGCCCACGTTGACGCCGGTGAGGAACAGCACCAGTCCCGCGTAGGTGTAGGCCAGGCCCACGCCGATCTTGATGAGGGTCCGGCGGCCCAGATGGAGGGCCGTCACCTGGAAGACGGCGAAGAACACGATGATGGGCAGCAGAGACACGGCCATCTCCCGGATGTAAGTGGGGAAGCCGCGGGAGAATTCCCGCCACAGGGCCAGGGAGTCGCTGATCTCCGGCAGGACGGAGGGCCTGTAGCTGCCCTCGGGATGGTAGAGCAGGCCCAGCAGCAGCACCGCCAGAATGGGGCCGATGGAGCACAGGGCCACCAGACCGAAGCTGTCGTCCGCGGCGTGCTTGTCGCTGCGGATGGCGGAGATGCCCACGCCCAGCGCCATGATGAAGGGGACGGTCATGGGGCCGGTGGTGACGCCGCCGGCGTCGAAGGCCACCGCCAGAAAGTCCCGGGGTACGAAGAAGGCCAGGGCGAAGACGAATATGTAGAATCCCACCAGCATGGCGGGCAGGGGAACGGAGAACAGCATCCGCAGCAGGGCCACGCACAGAAACAGTCCCACGCCGCAGGCCACCGTCAGGACAAGGGTCCTGTTGGGCACGGAGGGGACCTGTTCCGCCAGCACCTGCAGGTCCGGCTCCGAGATGGTGATGAGGAAGCCCAACAGGAAGCCCAGGGACAGCATGACCCACAGCTTCCGGGACCGGGTCATGCAGGAGCCCACCCGCTCGCCCATGGGGGTCATGGCCAGTTCGGCGCCCAGGGAGAAGAGGGTCATGCCCAGGATCAGCAGCGCGCCGCCGATGAGAAAGACCATCAGGATACTGGGCGGGATGGGGGCAATGGTGAAGCTCAGCAGCAGCACGATGCCCATGATGGGCAGCACCGCCTTCAGGGCTTCGCCGCGTTTTTCCTGTAATTTTGTCCGATACAAGAGCATCCGCCTTTCCGTCTGTATTTTGGGCGGTCAGGAGACCATGACGCCGCAAGATATGTTGATTATATTATACAGGAAGAATCCGCTATGATTCCGTTAAGATTTCCTTAAATTTGTAAATAATCCAAAAACAACTAAAAAATTTCAAAAAAACGGCGAAAATCTGAAAAAACGACAGGGACACGGCAAAAACTGAAATTTTGATATCTTGTCTGCGATCCGGCGGGGCAGAAAATTTTTCAGAGATTTTTGCGAACCCCTCTTGACTCTGACACAGAGGGAGGGACTATCCTGTACCTGAGCTCAAAAATACAGGCCTGCGGAGGAATGACACATGCTGAAGATCGGAGATTTTTCCAAGCTGTCCCGGGTGAGTATCCGGATGCTGCGGCACTACGATGAGATCGGTCTGCTGGTGCCTGCCAGCACGGACCCCTTCACCGGCTACCGCTACTACAGCGAGAGCCAGCTGCCCACGGCGGGACGCATCGCCGCCCTGCGGGAGATGGGCTTCGGCCTGGCGGCCATCGCGGACATCCTGAAGCAGGACGACGACCCGGAGGTCCTGGCCCGGTATCTCCGGCTGCGGCAGCTGGAGCTGGTCGGACTGGCGGAAGACACCGCCAGACGGCTGCGGCTCCTGGAGACAGCCATGGAACGGCTGAGAAAGGAATCGAATATGCGTTACAACGTGGTATTGAAGACCCTGCCGGAGCGGTACGCCGCCTGCGTCCGCATGACCATCCCCAGCTATGACCGGGAGGGCGACGTGTGGGGTGTCCTGTGCGGGGAGACGGAGCATCTGCGCCTCCAGCCCACGGACCCCTGCTATTGCAGCGTGGTGTTCCACGACGAGGGTTACAAGGAGTCCGACGTGGACGTGGAGGCCCAGAAGACGGTGAAGGGGCAGTATCCCGACACGGAGCACGTCCGCTTCCGGACGCTGCCGGCGGTGACCTTTGCCTCCTGCACCTATCAGGGCTCCTACGACAAGATCGGCGCGGTGAACGAGGCCGTGGCGGCCTGGGTGGAGGCCAACGGCTACACCTACGACGGCCCCATGTTCAACATCTATCACGTCAGCCCCCATGAGACGCAGAATCAGGAGGAGTTCGTCACGGAGGTCTGCTATCCGGTGCGGAAGAAGTGAGCGCATAGTCCATCCCGCTGCCGGGCATACTGGCGGTGAGGTGATGGATATGGAACATCCCAAGGATGAGATCGAGGACGTGACCAAGGAGCTGCCCCTGGGCATGGGCATGGCCCTGGCCCAGAACGAACCCGCCATGGAGCGATTCGCCGCCCTGCCTATGGCGGAGCAGAAGGCGGTCATCGAGGGCGCCCGTCAGGTCCGCTCCCGGCGGGAGATGCAGAACTACGTGGAAAACATCGGGCGGACGGAGTAAAATGAGCGGCCGGAGGGATCAATCCCCCGGCCGCTTTTCCCGCCCCTTGCGGCGGCGGGAACCGTGTGGTATACTGATATCCTGAAATCTGACTGACGAGGTGAACCAACATGTTTACATTCAACCATTTCAATTTCAACGTGACGGACCTGGACAAGTCCCTGGCCTTCTACAAGGAGGCCCTGGGCCTGGAGCCGGTGGGCGAGCGGAAGGTGGCTGAGGACGGCAGCTTCATCATCACCTACCTGGGCGACGGCAAGACGGACTTCCGCCTGGAGCTGACCTGGCTGCGGGACCATCCCCAGAAGTACGACCTGGGCGAGTGCGAGTTCCATCTGGCCTTCCAGACGGAGGACTACGAGGCCGCCCACAAGAAGCACGTGGACATGGGCTGCATCTGCTTCGAGAACCCCAAGATGGGCATTTACTTCATCACCGATCCCGATGGCTACTGGCTGGAGGTCATCCCCACCCGGAAGTAAAAGACAAAACGAACGGCAAAAGCCGCCGGCCAGCTGCCGCTGCGCGGCGCAAACGCCTGCTGACACAGGCTTTTTGCAGGCATTCGATCCAACACGAGGGGGCTCCCGGGCACCGTTGCGGCTTTGCGATTCCCGGCCCCTT
>NZ_JBQHUP010000058.1:0-13534 GCF_052065175.1 Dysosmobacter sp. HCP28S3_G4
CAGGTGGTTGCGGGGGATGCCCCCCTTTCGCAAAAGGGGGGCGGGCACGGCCTTTTGGCCGTGGCTGGGGGGTTCCCTGCTCCCGTCCCCCAGGGAGGGTGTTTCCAAAGAGGGGGGACACGCGGGTCCCCCCTCTTTGTGTCGTCGCGGAGGGGTCCAGGGGAACCCCATCGAAAGGGTTCCCCTGGCGCCTCTCTTCCACCGGGCGCGGCGCAGGAGGTGAATTGCCCCGAAGGGGCAAGAGAAGCCCCTCTGGAGGGTTCTCTCCCCGGGGGAGAGAATGGGGGGCGCATCCTGCCGGGAACCGGCACCTCCCGTGCTCACGGAAAAAGGGAAATCCCCCGCGAGGAACCTCGCAAAAAGCCGCCGGGCTTCCCCGGCACCTCCCCGCGCCCCGGAACGGGGCGCCTCACCGCGCCCCCGCGAGGGGGGGAACCCTCAACGCCCCCCGCGAGGGGCCAACAATATGTACCCCGATGATACCATCTTATCCCAGCGGAGTAAAGCCCACGCTCTCAAATACGGCCGCGGCACCGGCGTCGGTGTCCAGATAATCCAGGAACGCCTGGGCCGCGTCGGGGGCCTGACTGCCGGACAGCACCGCCGCGGGATAGATCACCTGGCCGCACATCTCGGCGGTAGCGCCGTCCACCACCGTCAGACCGGCGGAGAAGGCGTCCGTGGCGTAGATGATGCCGCAGTCCACGCTGCCCTCGGACACCTGGGTAGTGACCTCCTTCACGTTGGAGCCGTAGGTCAGCACCGCCGCGGCGTTCAGCTCGTCCTCACTGAGGCCGTAGTAGTCAAAGATCTTCAGCGTATACTGGCCCACCGGCACGTCGCTGTTGCCCATGGCCAGGAACACGTCCCCCGCCTTCAGCCGCTCCGCCAGCTGGTCAAAGCTCTCGATACCGGCGGGATTGCCCTCCGGCACCGCCAGCGTCACCTTGTTCTCCAGCAGGTCGACGCGGCTGTCCGTGACGATCATGTCCAGACCGTCCGGGTTCTTGTCCGCGTTGTCCTTCAGGGTGCCGTCCAGGGCGTTCATCTGGGACTGTCCGGCGGAGATGAACAGGTCGCACTCCGCCCCCTCCTTGATCTGCTTCAGCAGCGTGCCGGAGGAGTCGAAGTTGAAGGTCAGCGTCACGTTGGGGGCCACGGCCTTGTACAGCTCCGCGATCTCGTTCAGGGTCTCTGTCATGGAGGCGGCGGCGAACACCGTCAGCTCCACCGGCTCCGCCTGGGCATCGGAGGCCGCGGCGGAGCCGGCACCGGAAGAGGAGGAAGCGCCGCCGCTGCCGCCGTTGCCGCAGCCAGCCAGGGCAAACGCCATGGTCAGTGAGAGGATCAGAGAGAGCATCTTCTTCATCATACAAAACTCCTTCTTTCCGATTTGTGTCCACCGTGATACTCAAGCAAGAATCACGGTTCTATAAAACCCGCGCCGGGTGGACAGCCGCCCGGCGCGGCATTTTCCGATGTTATTTCCCGAAGGGGCAGACGGGATACCGGCAGGGCTTGCAGCCCAGGCACAGGCCCCCCTCTCCCAGCGCCGCCAGGTCCGCCCTCGTCACCCGGACGCCCGCCGCCAGACGGGGCAGGATCAGGTCGAACACCGTGGCCCCGGCGAACATGACGCAGCCCGGCAGGCCGCACACCGGCGTGCCGTCGTCATAGTACCCCAGCAGGAACATGGCCCCGGGCAGCACCGGCGCGCCGTAGGCCACGATGTCCGCGCCGCTCTTCCGGATACCGCCGGGGGTGTTGTCGTCGGGGTCCACGCTCATGCCGCCGGTGCAGAGGAGAATGTCGGGATGGCGGGCCCGCATGTCCGCGATGGCGGCGGCCACGTTGTCCACGCCGTCGCCGGACTGGGTCTGGGCAATGGTCTCGATGCCGTAGGCCGCCAGCTTCCGGATGACCACCAGCGTGAAGGCGTCCTCGATAAGCCCCTTCTTCACCTCGCCGCCGGTGGTGACCACGGCGGCGGTCTTCAGCTTCCAGGGCAGCAGCTCCAGCAGGGGGGCGTCCCCCGCCGCGGCCTCCGCCGCTTGCAGCTTTTCCTCCTCAATGACCAGCGGGATCACCCGCATTCCCGCCAGCTTGTCCCCCGCCTTCACGGCGGTGTTGCCCTTCCGGGTGGCGATCATCACCTCGTCGCAGGAGTTGACGGCCACCAGACGCCGGGAGTCCACCCGGAACAGTCCGTCCCGGGCGGCGGTGAGCTCGATCTTGCCCTCCTTCACCTCGCCGCGGACCATGTTGTCGTTGATGCACAACCGGCACAGCCGCTCCGCCCCGTCGTTCTCATGGACGATGCCCGGGGTCATCTCCCAGACGTACAGGTTCTCCTTGCCCATGGACAGCAGCACGGGGATGTCCTCCTCCGCCACCACATGGCCCTTCCGGAACCGGGCGCCCTTGAACTGGCCGGGAATGATCTGGGTCAGGTCGTGGCACAGCACATGGCCCACGGCCTCCTCCGTTCTGATGAGCTTCATTGGTCTCCCCTCTTCTCCAGAATTTCGATGTCGTCCCCGGGACGGACGGCGCCCTCCCGGATGACCACGGCGAAGACGCCCTCCGTGGGCATGACGCACTTCCCCACCGCCTTTTTGATGGCGCAGTCGCTGTGGCACTCCTTGCCGATCTGGGTGACCTCCACCTCCGTCTCCCCGACGCGGAGACGGGTCCCCACCGGCAGGCCCTTCAGGTCGATGCCCCGGGTGTTGATGTTCTCCGCGAAGACCCCCGCGTCCAGGGGCACGGGGGACAGCGCCCGCATGGTGTCCACGCTCTCCTCCGCCAGCAGGGAGATCTGCCGGTGCCAGTCCCCGGCGTGGGCGTCTCCCACGATGCCGTGGCGGTATTTTAACTGAATCTCCGGAACGGGGTGCTTGGCCGTCCCCTTCCGCTCGCTGATGTTGACGGATACCACCTGCGCCATGGTCACACCTCCGCGATGTAGTCGCCGCTCTTGCCGCCGGACTTCTCCAGCAGGCGGATGTTCTCGATGACCATGTCCTTCTGGACGGCCTTGCACATGTCGTAGACGGTCAGCGCCGCCGTGCTGACGGCGGTGAGGGCCTCCATCTCCACGCCGGTGACGCCGGTGCAGGTGACCACGGCGCAGATCTCCACCCGGCAGGGGTCCTCCTCCAGCCGGAAGGCGATGTCGATGCCCGTCAGGGGCAGGGGATGGCACATGGGGATCAGCTCCCAGGTGTGCTTCGCCGCCTGGATGCCCGCCACCTGGGCCACTGCCAGCACGTCCCCCTTTTTCAGGGTGCCCTCCCGGATTTTTTGCAGCGTCTCCGGGCTGACCCGGACGGTGCCCGCCGCGGCGGCCCGGCGGTGGGTAACGGCCTTCTCCGTCACGTCCACCATGCGGGCGCGGCCCTGTTCGTTGAAATGGGTGAGTTCCGCCATGGGATTATCCTCCGATCTCGTTCATCCGCCGGGGCGTGTCGCTGGGGCGGTCCGTCAGATGGTGCCGGGGGGGCTTGTGCAAGATCCCCCGGCGGATGGCCGCCTCCAGCTCCGCCCCGTGAAGTCCCCGCAGGGGCAGCTCCTCCGCCGAGTGGAGACAGCTCTTCAATTTGCCGTCCGCCGTCACCCGGACGCGGCGGCACTCCCCGCAGAAGTCATGGCTGACGGGGGAGATCAGTCCCACCGTCCCGGCGGCCCCCGACAGACGGTACAGCCGGGCCACGCCGTCAGCCCGCTCCGGCTCCAGCGCCGGACAGACGTCCAACACCGCGGCGCAGGACAGGAAGCATTCCCGCTCCCATCCGGCGCAGGGGCCCATGGGCATCAGCTCAATGAACCGCACGGACCAGGGATGGGTCCGGGTCAGATCGACGAAATCCGGGATCTCATCGTCGTTGAAGCCGCCGATGAGCACCGTGTCCAGCTTCAATCCCGTAAAGCCCGCCGCCTCGGCGGCGGCGATGCCGTCCAGCACGTCCCGCAGGTTCCCCCGCCGGGTCATGGCGGCGAACCTGTCCGGCCGCAGGGTGTCCAGACTGATGTTCAGCCGGTCCACCCCCACCTCCCGCAGAGGGCCGGCGAAATCTTTCAGAAGGCTGCCGTTGGTGGTGAGGCACAGCTCCTCCAGCCCCGGGATGGCCCGCAGGCGGCGGCACAGCGTCAGAATGCCCCGCCGCACCAGGGGCTCCCCGCCGGTGAGACGAATTTTCCGCACGCCGCAGGCCACGGCGGCCTCGCCGATCTCCGCCAGCTCCTCCAGGGAGAGGATGTCCCCGTGGGGCCGCTTGGGAACGCCCTCCGGCGGCATACAGTAGCGGCACCGGTAGTTGCACAGGTCCGTCACCGACAGCCGCAGATAGTCGATGGTACGCCCGCAGCCGTCCACCATAGCGCCGCGCTCCTTTCGTGATACTCGTTTGAGATGAACGCTTTCATCTGGTATTATTGTACCAGTTCCCCGGGAAATGTCAAGGGAAAGGGCGACCTTTCCGGGGACGGGAGCATGAGGAAGGGGACACCGTACCGGCGTCCCCTCAGCTTGTCGAAAATCCTCTGTTTGAAGGAAAGAAGTTCTTTTTTGCAGGGGGAGTACGAGGGGGCGGGAGCCCCTTCGTATTGAATCGAATGTCTGCAAAAAGCCTGCGTTAGCAGGCGTTTGCGCCGCACAGCGGCAGATTTTCGGACCGCATAGCAGTCCGAAAATCGAGACATTAGTCAGGCTGTCGGAAAAGTCTATGGACTTTTTCGACAGCCTGAGGGGACGCCGTACCGGCGTCCCCTCGGTCATTCCTTCGGTTTTCGCAGGGCGCAGACGGTGGCCGTCAGCAGCACGGCCAACAGCGCCAGCACCAGCAGGTCTCCCGCCCGCAGGAGAAATCGGACGCCCAGGCTGAAATTCACGGTGGGGTCCTGATAGAGCAGCAGGTACAGCCGTTCCTTCAACATGTGCAGAACCGCCAGCAGCACCCAGCCGCCGCCCAAGGCCAGCAGGTTCCGCCGGACGCGCAGGTCGATGCGGACGCGCCGGAAGGAGTGGAAGGTCACAAGGAACATCGCCAGCATGGCGATGAGCTGGACCCAGGCAATGGCCAGCCGCATGTAGTTCTGCTCCGGTGTAAAGGAAAAGGTCCGCAGTGTCAGCTGCCAGGTGATGCCCGTGGCCCAGCGGAGGTACAGCTCCGCCAGAAGATACACCGTCCAGGCGCACCACAGCCCCGCCCGCTTCTTCGCCAGGAAGCAGACGGCGGCGCAGATTCCGAAGGGCAGTGCCAGGGTCAGTCCCTCCAGCGGACCGCCCATGACGGTCAGCAGCAGAAATACCAGAAAGGCCATGCACGTCAGGATGACGGCGGCGATGCGCTGCCCTGTCATCCCCTGTTGGGGCGGCGCGGGAGATGGCTCCGGGATGGGCGGCGTCTCCCCCGTCACCAGCTGATCCAGCGTGACGCCGAACAGGCTTGCCAGCTTCACCAGCTTGTCCAGCTCTGGCACGCTGGCGTCGGTCTCCCACTTGCTGACGGACTGCCGGGACACCCCCAGGGCCTCCGCCAGCTCTCCCTGGGACAGCTTGTTCGCCGTCCGCAGGCGGCAGATGTTGGTTCCAAGACTCATGGCGTGTCCTCCTTTTCGGCTCCAGTATAGCAGACCGGCGGCCCGGAAGTCCACCAAGCGGGCTTGAAATTTTGTCAACCGGCGGTTGCGGGGCCGGAAAACAGCCCCTCCGGACGGGCTTCCTTGACGCTGCCGCCCCGGCGTGTTATTCTATCGGAAGAAGAACGAAGGGAGGGAGCGCCATGGAGCTGGCGGAGCTGCTGGACGTCCGGCCCGGGGTCACGGCGGTGGTGGGCAGCGGCGGCAAGACCACCCTTCTGCGGACCCTGGGGACGGAGCTGGCCCGGTCGGGCCACACGGTGCTGCTGTGCGCCACCACGAAGCTCTTCCCCTTTGACGGCCTGCCCAATCTGATCTCCCCCGCGGAGGACGCGCTGGCGGACGCCCTGTCCCGGCACCGTCTGGTCTGCGCCGGGACGCCGGTGCCCGGCACCGGCAAGCTGACGGCCCCGGACATCCCCATGGCCCGTCTGGCGTCGCTGGCGGAGTACATTCTGGCGGAGGCCGACGGCTCCGCGGGACGGCCCCTGAAGGCCCACGCCCCCTGGGAGCCGGTGATCCCGCCGGAGACGGGACAGACCGTCTGCGTGGTGGGGCTGTCGGGACTGGGACGGCCCATCGAAGAAGCGGCTCACCGGCCGGAGCGGTACGCCCGTCTCGCCGGGGTCTCCCCGGAGACGCCGGTGACGGCGGATATGGCCGCCGCCGTCCTCCGGGCGGAGGGCCCGGGCTGGCGGTTTTTCATCAATCAGGCGGACACGCCGGAGCGCTGGGCATGGGCGCGGGAGCTGGCTTCCCTGCTGCCCGGCGGCGCGGCGGTGGGGTCCTTACAGAAAGGAGCGTATTTCCCATGCTGGTCGTGATCCGAGGCGCCGGTGACATCGCCACCGGCATCGCCCTGCGGCTTTGGCGGGCGGGTATTCAGACCGTCATGACGGACCTCCCCGCCCCCACCGCCATCCGGCGGACGGTGTGCTTCTCCCAGGCCATCGTCCACGGGGAGACGGAAGTGGAGGGCGTCTCCGCCCGCCGGGCGGAGACGGCGGAGGAAGCCCTGTCCCTGCTGGCGGCGGGCATCATCCCGGTGCTGGCGGACCCGGCGGGGACCTGCATCCCCGTGCTGCGTCCCGCCGCGGTGGTGGACGCCATTCTGGCCAAGAAGAACCTGGGGACGGCCATCACCGACGCCCCCGTGGTGGTAGCCGTCGGCCCTGGCTTTACCGCCGGGGTGGACTGCCACGCGGTGGTGGAGACCATGCGGGGCCACACCCTGGGCCGGGTGTACTATCAGGGCAGCGCCCTGCCCAACACCGGCATCCCGGGCCTCATCGGCGGCTTTGCCGGGGAGCGGGTGCTGCGCGCCCCGGCGGACGGCGTGTTCCACCAGCTGCTGGACATCGGCGCCCAGGTGCGGGAGGGCGACGTGGCCGCCACCGTGGACGGCCAGCCCATGGTCTGCACCATCTCCGGCGTGCTGCGGGGCATCCTGGCGGAGGGCACGCCGGTGTTCCAGGGCATGAAGGCCGGAGACGTGGACCCCCGGTGCAAAATCGAACACTGCTACACCGCCTCCGACAAGGCCCTGGCCGTGGGCGGCGGCGTGCTGGAGGCGGTGCTGCACCTCAGCGGCGCTCTGAAGGAAACGGAGTGTCTCTGCTCTCGTTAACTTGTCAACTTTTTGCCTGTAAACAAGTTGACAGGCAGGCGGTTTCATGCTATACTCCCCTCAGTCTGATTCAGAAAGGGAGTCTTTTCATGTCTACCGCAGCCGCTGTCAAGTCCAAATGGTCGGCCAAGGACATGGCCTATGTGGCCATCATGGCCGTTGTCATCGCCATTTGCTCCTGGATTTCCATTCCCACCACCGTGCCCTTCACCCTCCAGACCTTTGCCGTGTTCCTGGCGGTGGGCGTGCTGGGGGGACGCCGGGGCACCTTCGCCGTGCTGGTGTTCATCCTGCTGGGGGCCGTGGGCGTGCCGGTGTTCGCCGGATTCCAGGGCGGCATCGGCGTCCTGCTGGGTACCACCGGCGGATATATCATCGGTTTCCTGCTCTCCGCCCTGCTGTACTGGGCCATGACCCGGGCCCTGGGGGAGAAGACGCCGGTGATGGTGGCCGCCATGGTGCTGGGCCTCATCGTCTGCTACGCCTTCGGCACCGCCTGGTTCATGACCGTCTACGCCCGGAACGCCGGAGCCATCGGCCTGGGCACCGCTCTGGGCTGGTGCGTCTTCCCCTTCGTCATCCCCGATCTGGTGAAGATCGCCCTGGCGGTGGGACTGACCCGGGTGCTGAAGCCCCACGTCCACTGAGATTGCCGGATAAACAGCAAGGACTGCTTCCCCCGGAAGCAGTCCTTCTCAGGCTGTCGAAAAAGTCCATTGGACTTTTTCAACAGCCTTCACAATGCCTCGCTTTTCTGCCCGCGCATCGGGCCGAAAAGCTGCCGCTGCGCGGCGCAAACGCCTGCTGACACAGGCTTTTTGCAGGCATTCGATCCAATACGAGGGGGCTCCCGCCCCCTCGTACTCCCCCTGCAAAAAAGGACTCTTTTCCTTCAGACAGGGTTTTTCGACAAGCTGCAAGGACTGCTTCCCCCGGAAGCAGTCCTTCTTTCGCATGGTTTACTTTTTCCGCTCCGCCTTTTCCTTCAGGTGGGCGTCCACCTGCTTCAAGGCGCGGATGCACACGTACCCCACCGTCAGCAGGATGCCCAGTCCGCCTGCGAAGCTGTCCTTCCTCTCGGTCTTTTTCGGCATGGCTCTCACCTCTCGTCCCCGGTTTTGCCGAACGTCAGGCGCATGTCGTACCAGACCACGCCGCCGTGGACGGACTGGGACACGCCCTCCTTCCGGTAGCCGAATTTCTCATAGTAGTGGATCAGCCGGTCCTTGCAGGTGAGGACGCAGCCCTTCCGGCCCTGGGCTCTGGCGTCGGCGGCGGCCCGCTCCAGCAGCACCCCCGCCAGACCCCGGCGGCGGTACTCCGGCAGGGTGTTGACGCCGAAGATCATCTGCCACGCCCCGTCCTCGTTGTGGAGGGCGGCGTCTTCAAACATCTCGTCCCGCAGCAGCGGCTCATCCGTCACCATGCCGTTGACGAAGCTGACCACCTGCCCGTCCTCCTCCAGCAGCCAGAAGTGGTTGGGATACACCGCCAGACGTTTGGCGAAGGACTCCCGTGTGGCGGCCTCCGCCGGCGGGAAGCAGGCGGCCTCGATGGCCGTCAAAATCTCCAGATCCTCCATGGTCGCGTTGCGGATGTTCATGCCTGTTCCTCCCTGTTCCGATACTGCCACAGCAGATACGCCCGGACGGTGGCGTTGCCCTGGTTCGCCAGCTGCCACTGCTGGTCCGCCGCGAACCGCAGGGCGTCCCGCTCCTGGAGGGTCCAGGTCTCGCCGTCCACCGTCAGGAAGCCGGTGCCGGAGATCATGGTGACGGTGCACAGCGCCCCGGTGACCGACGGCTCCGGCACGTATTTGCCGCTGATGTACACGTCCAGAAAGGCGCTCTCCATGCGGGTGGCCTCCTGATAGGGCATGGAGCGGCGCAGCAGCACCTTGCCGCCGTCCAGACGGGCAGGCTTGTTGTCCAGTTCCCGGCTCAGCAGCGTGGGCTCGAAGGCGTCGCACCGGAGGAACTCCTCCGCCGGGACCTTCAATGCCGCCGCCAGCTTCCCCAATATTGCCACGGAGGGATTGGCCTCCCCCCGCTCGATCTGGCCCAGCATACTGCGGGACACGCCGGCCTCCGCCGCCGTCCGCTCCAGGCTCAGTTTTTGTGTCTTGCGGATGCGTTTGATATTCTCCGCCACCGCGCGGTTCAGTTCCATATGTACAGCGGCCTCCTCCGGCAAATGGGCAAAATATTGTTTCTTTGCATTTCTATAGTAATCGGGTCGGGGGGATTTGTCAAGGCTTGGCAGGCTGCCGCCGGGTGGGGGATTTTGCGGAGGGGGCCCCTCGCGGGGGTGCGGTGGGGCGCCCCCGCAAAAAGCCCCGCCCCCCGCGCAGGGGTGAAAAGTTCCCTCCCCATCTTGACACGCCGGACAAATCCTGCTAATATACTGGGGTAAATCGTATAGCGCGATGAACGGAAAGAGTAACAGTCCACCCAAAGACCAGAGAGGGCGCGTCACCGGCTGAAAGCGTGCCTGCGGCGGGAACTGCGAAGTGCGTCCGGGAGCGCGGGGGATGTGGATGCCCCCCGTCCGGCCCGCGTCAGGGGCTTTTGAGCGATAAATGAGAGTGGAACCGCGAGCGATCGCCTCTCGTACTTCGGTACGGGAGGCGTTTTTATCTCTCTCCCGTCCCACATGAGGAGCTGAATTCTCTATGGCAAAACGCGTCACCCGGCTGGGGGGCCTGCTGGCCGCCTATCAGCGCCGGGACCCCGCAGCCCGCAGCAAGCTGGAGATCTTCCTGCTGTACTCCGGCGTTCACGCGGTGATCTATCACCGCATCGCCCACTGGCTGTATCTGCACCACCGCTACTTCCTGGCCCGCTGGATCTCCCAGCACGCCCGGAAAAAGACCGGCATCGAGATCCATCCCGGCGCCACCATCGGCCACCGGCTGGTCATCGACCACGGCATGGGCATCGTCATCGGCGAGACCACCGAGATCGGCGACGACTGCCTGCTGTACCAGGGCGTCACCCTGGGCGGCACCGGCAAGGACCAGGGCAAGCGCCACCCCACCCTAGGCAATAACGTGCTGGTGGGCTCCGGCGCCAAGGTGCTGGGCCCCTTCAAGGTGGGCGACAACGCCCGCATCGCCGCAGGCGCCGTGGTGCTGGAGGAGGTCCCCCCCAACGCCACCGCCGTGGGCGTCCCCGCCCAGATCGTCCGGGTGGACGGCAAGCCCGTGTACTACGCCGACGACGTGGATCAGATCCACGTGAAGAACCCCGTCCAGGAGCAGCTGGACTATCTGAGCCGCCGCATCGAGGAGCTGGAGGCGTCAGGGAAAAACGAAAAGGAAAGGAACGTCTGACATGTATCTCTACAATTCCGCCACCCATAAAAAAGAGGAGTTCAAAACCCACACCCCCGGCCACGTGGAAATGTATACCTGCGGCCCCACCGTGTACCACTTCGCCCACATCGGCAACCTCCGCAGCTATATCATGGAGGACGTGCTGGAGAAGTACCTGCGCTACGCCGGCTACGACGTGAACCGCGTCATGAACATCACCGACGTGGGCCATCTCACCTCCGACGCCGACGAGGGCGAGGATAAGATGCTCAAGGGCGCCAAGCGGGAGCACAAGTCCGTCATGGAGATCGCCCAGTTCTACACCGACGCCTTCTTCGACGACTGCCGGAAGCTGAACATCAAGCGGCCCGACACCGTCCAGCCCGCCACCGGCTGCATCGACGAGTATATCAAGATCGTCAAAAAGCTGGAGGACACCGGCTACGCCTACTTCGCCGGCGGCAACGTGTATTTCGACACCTCCAAGCTCAGCCGCTACTACGTCTTCAACGACCACAACGAGGAGGATCTGGCCGTGGGCGTCCGGGAGGGCGTGGAGGAGGACACCAACAAGCGCAACAAGAACGACTTCGTGCTGTGGTTCACCAAGTCCAAGTTCGAGGACCAGGCCCTGAAGTGGGATTCCCCCTGGGGCGTGGGCTATCCCGGCTGGCACATTGAGTGCTCCGGCATCTCCATGAAGTACAACGGCGAGTATCTGGACCTCCACTGCGGCGGCGTGGACAACGCCTTCCCCCACCACACCAACGAGATCGCCCAGAGCGAAAGCTATCTGGGCCACGCCTGGTGCCCCCAGTGGTTCCACGTCCACCATCTCAACACCTCCGACGGCAAGATGTCCAAGTCCAAGGGCGAGTTCCTGACCGTCTCCCTGCTGGAGGAGAAGGGCTACGATCCCCTGGCCTACCGGTTCTTCTGCCTCCAGAGCCACTACCGCAAGGCCCTGGTGTTCACCTGGGAGAATCTGGACAACGCCCAGGGCGCCTACAACAAGCTGCTGAAGAAGATCGCCGCCCTGAAGCCGGAGGACGGCCCCGTGGATCAGGCGGTGTTCCAGCAGTACAAGGAGAAGTTCCTCCAGCAGATGGGCAACGACCTGAACACCTCCATGGGCGTGACGGCCCTGTACGACGCCCTGAAGGCCCCCGCCAACGACGCCACCCGTCTGGCCCTCATCGGGGACTTTGACAGCGTGCTGTCCCTGAGCCTGCTGGACAAGGCGGCGGAGCTGCGGCAGAAGGCGGCGGCCCAGAGCGCCCAGACCGCCGGCGGCTACACCGTCACCGGCGAGGGCGACCCGGCCATCGACGCGCTGGTGCTGGCCCGTGGCGAGGCCAAGAAGGCGAAGAACTTCGCCGAGGCGGACCGCATCCGGGATGAGTTGAAGGCCCAGGGCATCGAGATCACCGACGTCCCCGGCGGCGCCAGTTGGAAGCGGGTGTAAGACACATTGATAAAAAGAGACCGGAGCCATGCGGCTCCGGTCTCTTTTTTTGTCGCTCCTCATACTGGAATCCATTAAAAATAAGACATTTGTCTTATTTTTATAGCGCCAACGGCGCGTTGGATTCTTATGATACGCGCCGGCGCGCGAAGCGTGGCGGCTCCCATTAAAATATCCTATTTTAATGGGAAAATAGGATCACATGGAGGCGATGACCTCTTTGTTCTTGGCGAAATACTCCACGCCGGAGTACAGGGTGGTCAGGACGATGACCCAGACGCAGAGGGTGTCCAGCAGCTGGATCTGCACCAGGAACATCAGCACGATGCAGGCCATGGTGGAGGCGGTCTTCACCTTGCCGGACCAGCCGGCGGCGATGACCTTCCCCTTGTCGGCGGCCAGCATCCGCAGTCCGCTGACGGCGAACTCCCGGCAGATGACGATCAGCAGCGCCCAGGCGGGCATCCGGCCCGTCTCCACGAACCACAGCATGGCCGCCGTCACCAGCATTTTGTCCGCCAGCGGGTCGGCGAACTTGCCGAAGTCCGTCACCAGATTCCGGGCCCGGGCGATCTTGCCGTCCAGCAGGTCCGTCAGGCTGGCGATGATGAAAATGGCCAGCGCCACGTAGCCCGCGCCCGGGAAGCCCCAGTACAGGACCACCATGAACACGGGGATCAGTAAAATGCGCAGAAGGGTCAGTTTATTGGGAAGATTCATGTTGTTTCTCCTTTTGAAGGTTTCTCCTTGGACGGTACTTTGTTCGTGGGGACGTGGGTTTTTCCCCCTCGCGGGGAGACTGGGGTGCGCCCCGCCCCGGGGCGCGGGGGTGGTGCGGCGAAGGCCGCAGGCTTGCGGCTCCGCCGCGGGGCAGGACCTTTCCCCGTGAGACGGGGGTGCCGGGGAAGCCCGGCGGCTTCAAAACCTTTCCCCGTGAGACGGGGTGCCGGGGAAGCCCGGCGGCTTCAAAACCCCCT
Source organism: Dysosmobacter sp. HCP28S3_G4 (assembly GCF_052065175.1). Lineage (NCBI taxonomy): Bacteria > Bacillati > Bacillota > Clostridia > Eubacteriales > Oscillospiraceae > Dysosmobacter > Dysosmobacter sp. HCP28S3_G4. The sequence continues at coordinate 13,023 of NZ_JBQHUP010000058.1, forward strand.
TTCTCTTTTTCCGTGGAAAAAGAGAAAGCGCTTTTTGATGGTGTCAAGAGAAAAAGGCTTGGCGGCGGCATTTCAGGCTCCGCCTGAAATGCCTTTTCCCGCCTGTTACGGGGGTTTTGGTCTGGTGGCGGTCGATGGCTTGGACCACTCAACCGCATATGGCAGTTGCAAAAGTTGGGGGCGCTTCCGGATACCCTCTGCTTCTCTTTTGCTGCCGCAGTCTGGTGGTTGCGGAAGATTGGAAATGTAGGCGGAACGCCTCTGCGAATGCCGGGGTGCGGCAGCGAAAAGAGGACGGCGGTGCATCCGGGCGGGACCCGGAGTTCCGATGATGTCAAGGGCTGATACAGGAGGCACAGCCCACAAGTCTACGCCGGGCCAAAACCCCCGTAATAGGCGCTGCGAGCGTTCCGGGCGAAGCCCGGAATGCCGCCGCCTAAGCCTTTTTCTCTTACACCATCAAAAGGCGCATTCTCTTTTTCCTCTCCAGGAAAAAGAGAATGGGGGTTTTG